>JBJSZW010000121.1:0-7298 GCA_046090565.1 Gammaproteobacteria bacterium | reverse complement strand
ATTTTCTAAATCTTCAAAAGATTCTTCTGCCTCAAACATCATCCCTTCGCCATTTTCCTTGGCATAAATTGCCAATATAGCAGGATAAGGAACAATCAAATAATTTAAAACTCCGCCAAAACTCGCATTAAAACGAAGATTTTTTGCGCTACTAGGATTGTTTTTTTGAATGCCTATCACCAAACTTTCAACAGCACTTGGATTAATATTCAAAACAATTTGATTGTTTTCTGAGACATAATTCTGAGGCACTTTCACACCAGGATAACTGGCATCAACTAAAAGATAAGGTGTGCAGTGATTGTCTAAAATCCAATCATAAAATGCTTTTACAACATAGGGCTTTGATGGCGTCATCAATACTAAATCCTCATACGTTTTTCAGCTTCAGTTAAACTAGACTGAAAAGCTTCACGAGCAAACAAACGAGCTGCATATTCTTGTACTGGTTTTGCCTGTGGAGGCAATTCTACCCCTAATCTTGGTAAACGCCACAATAAAGGAGCAATACAACAATCCACCAAGGAAAATTCTTCACTCATGAAAAATGGCATCTCAGCAAAAACAGGGATCACAGAAACAATGCTGTCTCTTAAAACTTGTCGGGCTTGATTTTGTTGTTCAATCGCAAGACCTGACTTTTGAATAATTTCCAATTGAGAGTACCAATCTTTATTAACACGGTGCAAAAGTAACCGAGTTCGTCCCCGAGCAACAGGATAAACAGGCATCAAGGGCGGGTGTGGAAATCTTTCATCCAAATATTCCATAATAACTTCCGATTGATAAAGCAATAAATCTCTATCTAACAACGTGGGTGTACTGCCGTAGGGATTTATTTCTAATAGCTCTTCTTTGGCTTTATGGTTTAATTCAACGTCTAAAATATCATACGTCACGCCTTTTTCGGCCAATACAATCCGAACTCTATGGCTATAAACGTCTGTCGGACTTGAATACAAAGTCATAATAGAACGTTTATTTGGTGTAAGCGCCATGCACTCCCCTTAATTAATCTAAGTGATTTTATTTAATGTCTTTATTTTATATCTTTCCAGTATTCTTTTTTCAAGAGCACTGCAAATACTATAAACACAGCCAAAAAGAGCAAAACCCAAACGCCAGTGCGTTTTCTATGCATCAAAGCAGGTTCCCCCACATAAGCTAGAAAATTAACCACATCGCGAACCGTCTGTTCATACTCATCTACGCTTTGCAAACCTGGTCTTTCTAGCCTCAATCCTGTGATTCTACCATTTTCTACAAGCGCTGTCTGCAAGCCCTGTAATCTTTCTAGAACATGGGGCATCGATGCTGCTGGAAAAACAGTATTGTTAACCCCCCAAGGCCGAGTGGGATCTTTGTAAAAGCTTAGTAAATAACTATAAATCCAATCTAAGCCCCTGGAACGTGAAACCAAAGAAAGATCCGGTGGTGCAACTCCAAACCAATGAGCTGACAGATCTTTTGGCATACTCACGCCGATTGTATCGCTTATTTTTTCTCCAAAAAACATCAAATTTTTTTCAATGACATCTTCTAAAATTTTACCATCTTCATCAACGATTCCAAGATCCTGAGCCATATCGGTATAGCGTACATATTTCAAACTATGGCAACCTGAACAATAATTCATATAAATTTTAGCCCCTCTCTGTAAACTGGGCTTATCGTTCAAATCAAGTTTAAAAGCTTTGAGAGGCAAAGCGCCTTCACTCGCTGCGAAAACAGGAGTAAGGGCTAGAATACTTAAAAAACAAATGATGATTCTGATCATCGTGGCATTCCTTAATTTCTATAGATCAAGCCAGGCGACTGGGTACTGGTTTGTATTTTTCAAAAGTAGTGTAAATAGGCATCGCCAAAAAGAACAGAAAATACAAAATGGTAAATAAACGTGCAAAAAAAGTTCGTAATTCTGTGGGAGGTTTGGCTCCCAAGTAACCTAGCACAACGAAACTAAGCACAAAGGTCCACAAAGCAGCTTTGTAAATCCAGCCTCTGTAACGGATTGATTTAACAGGACTGCGATCCAACCAAGGTAAAAGAAACAATATCCCTATTGCAGCCCCCATGACAATCACACCTAATAGTTTATCTGGAATAGCACGAAGCATAGCGTAATATGGGGTCATATACCACACGGGAGCAATATGTTCTGGCGTTTTTAGGGCATTGGCAGGTTCAAAATTAGGGGCTTCCAGAAAATAGCCTCCCCCTTCTGGCCAGAAAAAAACAACCATAAAAAATAAGAATAAAAAAACACCTAAGCCTGCAATGTCTTTCACAACATAGTAGGGATGAAAAGGGATGCCATCTAAGGGGCGCCCTTGATCATCCTTTTGCTTTTTTATTTCAATGCCTTCCGGATTATTTGAACCCACCTGATGCAGAGCTACGATATGCAAAACCACCAAACCGACAAAGACCAAAGGCACAGCAATCACATGCAAAGAAAAGAACCTATTCAAAGTAATACCGCTGACATTATAATCTCCACGGATCCATTCTACTAAACTTTCTCCTACCCAAGGAATCGCGCTGAATAAAGAAGTGATGACTTGCGCTCCCCACAGAGACATATTTCCCCAAGGCAAGAGATAACCAAAAAAGGCTTCTGCCATGAGACATAGAAAGATAAACATACCTAAAATCCATAAAAATTCTCGTGGTTTTTTATAAGATCCATACAACAAACCACGAAACATGTGCAAATAAACAACAATAAAAAAGAAAGAGGCCCCAGTAGAATGGCAATATCTTAGTAACCATCCGCCCTTTACATCACGCATAATATATTCAACAGAATCGAAAGCCCCATCCCCAGATGGATTGTAATTCATCGTCAACCAAATGCCAGTTAAAATTTGATTCACCAATACAAACAAGGCCAACGCTCCAAAAAAGTACCAAAAATTCAAATTCTTCGGCGCATAGTACTTGGCCATGTGCTCATCCCAAAGGGATATTAGGGGAAACCTTTCATCCACCCAATGTAGAATTTTTTGCAGCATCATGCAGCTCCTTGAGTATCTTCTCCGATGAGGATAATTTGATCACTAAGAAATTTATAGGGTGGTATGGGCATATTCGTTGGAGCTGGTACGCCCTTGTAAACACGGCCTGCGATATCGTATTTAGAACCGTGACAGGGGCAAAAAAAACCACCTTTCCAATCTTTATCTATCGTGCCAGGCTCTGGTTGAAAAACAGGTACACAACCTAAATGGGTACAAATGCCAATCATTACAAAATACTGTTCTTTAATGGCTCGATGTAAATTTTTAGCATAACTGGGTTGTTGAGAGACTAGAGATTGAGGATCGCGCAATTCAGGGATTAATTCATCCAAGGTTTTTATAGATTCAGGGGTTCGATGAACAATAAAAACAGGTTGCCCCCTCCAAGATACCGTTATTTTTTGACCCGGTTCAAGCTTGGAAACATCTACTTCAACGGGAGCTCCCAAGGCTTTTGTTTTTGCACTGGGTAACCAAGAACTTAAAAATGGAATTGAAGCACAGGCAAGACCAACTCCACCTACGACTGAGGCGGTTATTGTTAAAAATTTCCTTCTACCGGAATCTGGAAGATCTGCGCTCATTCTATATCCCCACAAATATATGAAGCTATGAATGAGTCTAACAGATATTTCTTGTTTGTACCAGCACGTTTTATTAACGTTTGGAGTATTGTTCTTTCTTACGTGCTTTGCGCAAACCAACTTTCTTACGTTCTACTGTACGCGCATCACGGGTTACAAAACCAGCTACCCTTAATTTTTTACGAAAACTGTCTGGATGGTTTTCAAAATTAGAGCCATCTGTTGGTTCTTCTTTTATTTTACCTTCTTCATCATAATCTAAGAGTGCTCTGGTTAAACCATGTCTGACTGCGCCTGCCTGACCAGAAACTCCGCCACCTTTTACAGTGATCATGATATCGAATTTATCTTCCATACCAACGACTTCCAAAGGCCTTTTGATCATGACCCTTAAGGTAGGACGTGGAAAATACTCCTCAAGAGTTTTCTTATTAACGACAATATTACCAGAACCAGGCCTAATAAAAACGCGTGCTACGCAGGTTTTTCTTCTACCTGTTCCATAATTTTGTTTTATTTTTTTGTTTGCTTTCATGAGCAGAATCCAACTTTTTAATCTTTAATTTAAATAAATTTTTGTTTAATTTGCCAATTCGAGTACTTTTGGCTGTTGAGCAGTATGAGGATGCTCTTGGCCTGTATAAACTTTCAATTTATTGAACATGGCTCTGCCTAGAGGATTTTTAGGAAGCATACCCTGAACTGCAAATTCTATAACTTTCTCGGGCTTACTCTGCATCAATTTTTCAAGCGTAATTGACTTTAAACCACCTGGATAACCACTGTGCCTATGGTAGGTTTTGTCTTTGGCTTTATTATTACCCTTAAAAGTCACTTTATCTGCATTAACAACCACAATGTAATCACCCGTATCCACATGGGGGGTGTATTCTGGCTTGTGTTTGCCTTTTAAACGCAGAGCAATGGCAGAAGCCAAACGCCCCAAAGTTTGGTTTGCAGCATCTACCACATACCAACTGTGATTCACTAAATGTGATTTTGCACTGAATGTTTTCATTAATTTACCTACGATAGCTTGTATACATTACAAAAAACTAAGACGATTATACCGATACTGGAAACCTATAGCAATAGGAACTCCAAATCGCTAGCCAAATTAGCGCTGATATTTTCAACCTGGTGCTTGTCTCGGCCTTCAACCATAACACGAAGCAAAGGCTCTGTGCCAGAGGCGCGAAGCAAAACTCGCCCCTTCTGGCCTAATTGGGTCTGTGCCCTATTTACCAATTGCTGAACCCTCGGATCTGTTTGCCAATCAACCGTTGGCTGATCTTTATTATCCTGATTCAAGCGAATGTTCAATAAATTTTGAGGATAACGCAAAAAACCTCGTCCCAATTCGCTTAAGGAAAGCCCTGTGGCCATCATAATGCCTAAAATTCTTAAGCCTGCTACAATACCATCGCCGGTAGTATGGGCATCCAAACACAAAATATGACCTGAAGACTCTCCTCCCAAAATCCAAGAAAAACTTTCTAAAAGGGCCAAAACATGACGATCACCCACCTGAGCCCTTTGGAAGGGGATGCCTAAGTCCTGCAAACCCAGTTCAAGTCCCAGATTACTCATCACGGTTCCAACAACACCTTGATCTTCTTTCAAACGACCACTGTCTTTGTACCATTTTGCTAAAATGTAAAGGATCTCATCTCCATCTACAATCTCGCCTTGATGATTCACCAAAATCAAACGATCAGCATCTCCATCTAAGGCCAAACCTAGATCAGCTCCGTTCTGTAACACTGCTTTGGCCAATCCTTGGGGATACAAAGCCCCAGCATTTTCATTGATGTTCAAGCCATTGGGCTCTGCATGGATGCTAATTACCTCCGCACCCAATTCTCGAAATACAGCAGGAGCAACCAAATAACCTGCACCATTGGCACAATCTACAACAATTTTCAAACCCTTAAGATTTTGACTGAATTGATGTTGAAAGAAGGTAGCCTTACAAAATTCAATATAACGTCCTGCCGCATCATTGATTCTGGAAGCCTTACCCAGTCGATGTGAAGGTAAACATTCCATAGGGGAATCGAGAGCCTTTTCAATAGCCCACTCTAATTCATCACTTAGCTTTGTTCCGAGGCTTGAAAAAAATTTGATGCCATTGTCCTGATAGGGATTATGGGATGCACTAATTACAATGCTTAAATCCGCCTGCAAAGCTCGTGTTAAATAAGCTACACCCGCCGTAGGCAAAGGTCCAAGTAAAAGCGTTCGAACACCTGCCGCAGAAAGGCCTGCTTCTAGGGCAGATTCGAGCATATACCCTGAGATACGGGTATCTTTACCAATCAAGACTGTTTTAGTGCTTGCTGATTTTTCTGGTTGCTGTGATTTTTTTTCAGACAAAACCTTTCCAACAGCAAAACCAAGCTTCAAAATCCAATCCGGGGTCATTGGCCAAACGCCAATCCTACCCCGGATACCATCGGTACCAAAATATTTTTTTTGATAAATCATGATCTAACTAATTCGAATCCTCGATCGGTCTAGGAGGATTTCCTCCCATCCTATGGTTATAAACATCTTCATTTTTAGGATCAGCCTTTGTTGCATTTGAAGAAGATCCAGAATCCGGCGTACTAGACGACGGCGTATCGTTGGACCAATCCTTAGGCTCACGAGGCGCCTTGCCTTCCATGATGTCCTGAATTTGCTCAACATCAATGGTTTCGTATTTTAACAGGGCGTCCGACATAGCATGCAACACTGGCATGTTTGAAGTCAATATAGACTGTGCTAACTTGTAATTACGATCAATAATTCTGCGAATCTCTTCATCAATAATCTGGGCTGTTTCATCCGATACATCCTTGCGTTTGGCAACACTGTGACCTAAGAAAACTTCGCCTTCCTCTTCTCCATAGGTAAGGGGGCCCAAACGTTCAGATAAACCCCAGCGTGTGACCATGTTTCTGGCTATTTCTGTGGCTCGTCGGATATCGTCACTAGCGCCCGTTGTGACACTGCTGGGGCCAAAAATTAATTCTTCTGCAATTCGCCCTCCAAATAAGCTTGCTATTTGGCTTTCTAGCCTTTGACGGCTATAGCTATAACGATCATCCTCTGGTAAAAACATCGTCACACCCAAGGCCCTACCTCTGGGCATAATACTGACTTTGTAAACAGGATCATGTTCTTTCACAGAAAGCCCCACAATGGCATGACCAGACTCATGGTAAGCGGTTAACTTTTTAGATTCTTCATTCATGACCATAGAACGCCTTTCAACGCCCATCATGATCTTGTCTTTGGCTTTTTCGAAGCATTCCATGTCAACCTGTTTTCGATTGGTTCTTGCAGCAAATAAAGAGGCTTCATTCACCAAATTAGCCAAATCGGCCCCAGAGAATCCTGGCGTACCGCGAGCCAGTGTTTTTGAATCAAAACCTGCAGCCAAAGGCACTTTGCGCACATGAACTTTTAGAATTTGTTCACGACCACGAATATCTGGTAAAGAAACCACCACTTGACGATCAAAACGGCCTGGCCTTAGCAAAGCAGGATCCAAAACATCGGGGCGATTGGTTGCTGAAATAACAATCACACCTTCATTGCCATCAAAGCCATCCATTTCAACCAATAGCTGATTCAGGGTTTGTTCTCTTTCATCATGACCACCACCTAGACCTGCGCCTCTGTGTCTGCCTACGGCATCAATTTCATC
>JBJSZW010000120.1:0-2760 GCA_046090565.1 Gammaproteobacteria bacterium | reverse complement strand
TTTGAATTTTCGGCATTTTCGAGAGCATTTAAGCCTGCTTTTTCTGCTATGGCTTCTAAAACTTCTTGTAAACCCCGAGCATGGCTGGCTGCAATCCCTATGGGCAAGCCAAAACCCAAATCACAAAATTCTGCCAAGGCTTGATCAGGATTTTTTAAACCATCTGTTTTATTCGCAATCAAAAGCACAGGCTTATTGAATTGACGGATTTGATTGGCAATTTCTGAATCCAGAGCATTAATGCCTGCTCGGGCATCCACTATAAAAACAATCAAGGCCGATTCTTGCATGGCTTGCTTAGCTTGTTTCAGCATCAAGGCATTGATTTCATGATCTTCTGTTCTTTGTAAACCCCCGGTATCAACAACCAAAAAAGATTTTTCTGGATTTAGGTTGCACAAACCATACACCCGATCGCGGGTGACACCCGGGGCATCGTGTACGATGGCATCCCGGGTTTTGGTGAGTTGATTAAAAAGGGTTGATTTTCCGACATTGGGTCGGCCTACGAGGGCTACTGCTTGCATGAATTTTATGAACTCTTACTGATTTGCAGGGCATAAACATTACCGCTGCGACCTAAAACATAAAGCAGGCCTTGATCTAAAATAGGGCTGGCTTCTATGCCTTTGGAATCCAACTTCCAACGGGCCAGGAAACCGCCTTTTTGATCCAGGGCATGCAAATAGCCTTCGTTGTCTCCCAGAACCCAGACTTTTTGGGACTCGAGGTACGCAGCAGGGCTAAAAATCCTGCCCTGCAAAGCATTTTGCTTCCATTGGGTTTCGCCATTTTTAGCATCCAAACTCCAAATATTGCCCCTTAAATCTGAAACCAGGACTGAGTTGCCATGAGCCCCCAAGCTGCTATAGGTTGAAATATCTGATCGCCCCCAGAGGGTATCGCCCGTTTTTAGATTGAGCGCTTTGGTTGCTCCCCTGTAGGCGCTGACAAATATTTTACCATCCCGATAAATGGGATTGGCGGCAATATCTACCATGCGATCCGTTTCTAGATCGCCCTTAGGGAAGGCCACTTCTTTGTCCCAGTTGATCAAACCTGTTTTGGCCTGAAAGCTGATTAAATGCCCATTGGCTAAGCCGACGATGAGTTGATCCCCCACGATAATAGGCTGAGCTGCCCTTCTTAATTGCAGGGCTGGTGCCAAACCCACGTGTTTCCAAACGACGCGACCATCTGTTGCTTTAAGGGCGGTGATGGCTGAATCTAGCGTTACCACGTAAATTAAGCCTTCATGCACCAAGCCTGGGGCCAGTACTTCTGCTGCTAATTTTTGATTCCATTTTAAATTGCCATCCAACACAGACAAAGCGCTTAAGCTTACATCGCGCGAAGCAAAGACTACAGTTTCCTGATCGGCTGCTGGCCCGGAAGTAATCTGCCTTTGTTTTTTATCACAGGCTTTGTACTGCCAAATTTTCTTGCCCTGGGCTTTGTCTAGGCCAAACACTCGGCCCGTTTCATCCGCTGTAAACAGGGCGGCTTTGTTTTCAGCCAAGTTCAAACGCAGCCAGGGTTTAGAGCCGCTGCCTGCATCAGTTTGCCAAAGGCGTTCTAAAACCAGCTCATTTTTTAAATTGGGCAGGGGGACTTTTTCGACTTGTTCAGAACGCTGTTCAATGGTTTGACAAGCTGATAACTGCAAAAGCAGCGCAGATGCAACAATAATTCTTAAAAACACAGTATTTTATTCCCCTTGTTGTGCTTTGTTATGTTTGAATTTGAAAAAGGGATCAATACCCAATACGCTATTTTCGGCCATGACCGGCGCCTGATTTTGATCTGTAGAAGTTTGTTTCGTATCTCGCTTGATGGCATCCCCATAGGCTTTAGCTGCCAACTGATTTTGATTTTGACTCAAATAAATATCACCCTTCAATGTTTGATAGAGAACATCGTAAACGTCTGAATGCTTCGCTTCTAGTGTTTTTATGGCCTGATCAATTTGACCTGCAGCCCATTGAACTTTAGCCAAACGAAGACGCGTGATGTCGTGTACACCTGATAGCGCTTTGTTGTTTAAAACCCAATTTAATTTTTCAATAGCAAGCAACCAATTTTTTTGTTCTACTAAATTTTTAGCTTGATTTAGTGCCACAAATCCAGCATAAGCATTGTTTGGATAACTGTTTAGAAATTTTTCTGCAGATTGCCCCCATTCCACTGTATTTGGATCAAGCTTAATCAATGCATGATACGCTTGATACAAATTTTGACTAGGGAAAACCAATTTTTCTTGCGTAAAATAGTTCTTAAATACCAACCCTGCTACAATTAAAAAGCCCAATAATACCCATTTACCGTAACGCTGAAACAAATCTTTAAAACCGCCCACTTCATCAATTGTTGTACTGGCCATCATAGATTAAAGCTCCTTATTAATTAGCTGGTTAATTCGCTGAATCAAATGTTCTGCAGAGAGAGTCTCTTGCACTTTGTCCTCCCGCAAGAATTTGAAGGTCACCAAACCGGCTTCGGCTTCCCGAGAACCCATCACACAGGCCCAACGAGCCCCTAGTTTATCCGCCCGTTTGAATTGACTCTTCATGCTAGACACTTGACAGGGGTTGATCTGGCTTAAACTTGGATACGCCCCCCTCAGTATATTAATCCATTGCATGGCCAAAAGAAAGTGAGCGGGATCATCTAAAATCCAAACCAGGTCTGGGGCTTGAGCGGCTTGGGCTTGAATCTCATCTTTTAATAAAATAACCCGCTCGATGCCTAGGGCAAAGCCCG
>JBJSZW010000119.1:0-14095 GCA_046090565.1 Gammaproteobacteria bacterium | reverse complement strand
CTGGCGTTTTAATGTTTTTCCATGAGAAAAATCTTTCATCATGGCATCTGGTAAAATACGAACTTCAACAAAGGCCTCCGTTGGGCTAGTGCGTTCTAATTTCGAAATATCGAAAATTTGGCGATGCGTGGGGTAGCCTATTTTTTTGTCTTTGGATACATAGCAAATAGATTCAGCTCGATCAAAAACCAAATCAGATTCATAGAATTCTGTTTTGGTGAGGAAAATTTTGCCTTCGCCATCAACAAGCTTGGTCCCCGTAACGCGATGACCTGGCATAAAACCGCGGTGCTTTAACTCCACAATACAAGTATTCAGCAAAACAGGTTTGCCATTGGGGTATAAAACTTTAAGGTGTAGTTGATGTGTTCCCACTTCCAGGTATTCAAATTCTGGATCAGGTTTTAATGGCGCATATTCTATTTGGCTGCCCTTGATTGGCCTATAACGGCCAGGGTGAACGATGGATCCGACTTCGCTGTTGCCATTGTTGGTCACAACCAAATCCCCATCCAATAAAACGGGCGAGCCTTTTAATCTGAAGTTTTTCTTGCCCGTTAGGAATTTACAGGCCCCGCCTAAGGTTCCAGATTTTACGCCTCCCACTGCACCGGGATGAAACTGAGAACAGGAGACAATGCTGTCCTGAGTACAGGTCGCTTGATCATTAATAAAATGATCATAATCCGCATTAATAGTATTGGCTGCTGTAATGGGAACCACGTTATCAAAAGCCTGAATGCTTCCATCTGGCATCATACAATATTCCACGGTTCGAATTTCTGCCCCAGAATCAACAGTAATAATTCTTCGGCTATCTACAGTGGATATTACTTCGTTTTTTTCAATATGCATGGTATTTCCTTAAAAAGATAAGATAAACAAAGGCGATTCAATTTCATAATACAAATAAGGGGATTGAGATAATATTTCTCTTAATTGTTTTCTGAATAAAAGAATATCGAAATCTTTTTGATTTAATATTTTGAAAAATAAGCCACCTTGTTTTAAAACCCGATTTCCTAAACATAATCCAATTGGATTCTGATGCGAAAGTGCCTGCGTTTCAATACTAGCCCAATAATTTTTCTGTTCCATTTTAAATGTTAATTCTGGATATTTTTTTTTTATAAAATAATAAGCTGATATTTTGGAGTGAAATTTTTGATTCGGTAATTTTAAAACAGTGGGAACAAACATCTTTTGATAAACTTTATAACGGCTATCAAATAAGGGCAGAGTTAAAATATTCAAAAAATCAATATAAGCCTGGCTATTATTCTGTTTTTAGGCCAATTGCAACCAATAGCCTGGAAGAGGCGAATCCTGCCCCAAGAGCCCCCCGAAACGGGCTTTTATAATAACTTCTTTTTTGGCTTCATTGATTTTAAAATCAGCAATTCCCTGTTCTGGAAATACCAAATCTTCCACAGCATGTGTTTTAACTTTATAGCCTTGTTTTAAAAATTCCTCTACCAAACCTAACCAATTTTGCATTTAATTTAACGCTCTGTATAAACAATCCGTATTTTTCGATGATCAATTCTAATGCTGGAAAATACATGGCCCAATAAATCCATAAACAATTCTTTGGAACTGGATGCTGGCCATTTTTCCCTCGAAATAATTAATTCATATTCTATGCATTCTTCCAGAACGCCTTGCTTAAATTTTTGTTTGTATTGTGACTTTATATCTAAAATACTGTCTAATAAATCTATGTTTAAATTATCTTGATTTAAAATTAAATCTTTTAAGCTTTGAATAAAGCTCAAGCACAAATTTTCTGTTTGCAACAAGTTCAAAATGCTTAAATACTGGCATTGTGTTTTGTACATAGAGCTGTATTGCAAACTGGGTTTACTCAAATTTTGTACTCTTAAATTTGGATTTAAAGTTCTATTTATCCCTTTCCAGGCATAGGCATCTAAATCAAAATGGGGCTTGTTTTGTTGATCAGCCAAAAATTTAACCAGTATTTTTTTAGGGGAAATATTTGTTTCAAGTTCTGGATTATGGATGAACAAGGCTTTTTGCTTTTTTAAGATTTTGATTTGATTTAAATCCCCTGGCTTGGTTCGACCATGTTCAAACCAGTCTAGGATTTCTATAGGTTCTAAAAAAGTAATTGTGTTATTAAATTCTGATTTAATTTGATACTCTTTAATATAGGGCTCTAGATTAATAATTCTAGAATTTTCTATGTAATTATTAATCAGGGGTATTGTATTGGCCTTAATGGTTTTAAAATAAAATGCTGCACCCGCTTGAACATCCCAATGAATTTTTATTGTAGAAACTGATTTTTCATAATATTGATTAAGGCCTTTTAATTCATAAAAGGCAAATAAATCCCTGAATAGAAAATAATCCAAGAAAGACCCTGTCAAAAATTCCTGAGCATTTTTAAAACAAGTGTGATAGGATTCATAGGGAAAATCAAAAGAAAGATTTTTAGGCTTTGTGATTATTTTTAAAACAAGGCCTTTAGCATCTAATAATTCCAAAGATTGAATCGGGTGATTTTTAAAAAACGCATACGCCAGTTGCTGGGTTTTATAATCACTGTGAACATAAAACAAAAGCTGTTCTAGGGCCTGAGCCTCCCATGCTAAATCAGCATTTAAATTAATTTCTAGGCCTGTACTTAGGGCTTTTAACTGAATGGGAACATACTGGCAATCCCAAAGGGGCTTAAAGTAGATCCCTTGTTCTTCAAAAAGGGTATCTGCTTTTATGAACTGTATACAGGCCTCTTGATCTGGAAGGCTTATTTCAGCCACTGTGCGAGATGAATATGGATTAACCATTTTTTTGCATGTATTTCTGAGTAGGGCCTGGTTAGCCTCTTCTGGCATTTCTTCCAATTTATTTTCAATGTTAGAGGCAATGTAGGCAATGCCATGCAATAAAGTTTCTAAATAGGGATCTTTGTCATTCAAAGATTTTAAGTTAAAATACTTTGCTTTTTCAGGATGAATTTCCGAAAATTCTTCAATTTCTGAGTATAATTGTTCTAATTTTTTTTCAAATAATTGACTGTGCATTTTAATTTAAAGCTATCCGCCTAAAAATACTGAAGGACCGGGGCAAAAATAGGTGTCTAATTCTAAGTTTTCTTTTTTTCCCTGATTATTTTCAAGAACGCCTGAGATAATAAAATGCAAAATAAAATTTTCTGATTTTTCATCTATAAATCGTATAGCAATTTGTTTTAAACGTGGTTCGTATTTTTCAACCATGTTTTTTAATTCTTGGGCCAAATCCTGAATAGAATCTGGTAGGTTTTGATAAATTAAATTTAAGTCCAGTAATCCATAATTTTTATCAGGCGCTGTATTTTTCCTGGTATTTAAAATATGTTCTAAATTTTTTTTTATGCTGTCCATTAAACTCAGAGGCCGCTCTTCACAAAGCCAATCTAAAAAACAGGGGCCAGAAGAATGAGCAGGGCTAGACTGCATATACTAGCCCTAAAGAATGTGCTTGTTCTAAAACAAGATTAGGCCACATTGTCTTTTTTACGGTATTCATCCGTATGTGCCATGTGCGGTGTTTTATGTGCCTGGGTGATTCTTTCCGCGGTCATTTCAATGTCTTCTACGGTTGGAATGTGAGTCACTCCCTGGGCTGCAGTGTCTAAAACACGCAAAGCTTGGGATACCACTTGAACATCTTCCATGGTAACACAGAAAAATTCTTCTTCAGTTCCCGTATCTTCATTTGGCCGATAATAATGCACCTCAACCTTGGCTAATTTTTCGCTTTTGGTTATGGCTTTGAAAATAATAGGGGTGGCTGGACAAACCGCCTTCGTTAAAGAAATGGGTTCATACTGCCTGTTCCCAGTGATCTTACCTGTGGCTTTGTCGATAGGTTTGTGCACCTTACCCGAATTAAATGCAAATACTTCTGCGTTACGACCTTGAACTGCCTGTTTGGTTTCAATGGCTTTACCATTGGCATCAAACAAACTTACATATACCCTTGTAGACATATTCTATTCCTACTTATGTTTGGTTTTATTTTATTCAAAATCCATGATAAATAAAATAAATTTTAAAATGCAGCCATTTCCATGTACTGCCAATTCTTTAAGCCGGCAATTTAGACATCAAAGATAATTTGATATCCATTCCTTCCACCTGAAAATGGGGCACTATGTAGAATTCTACTTTATAATTGCCCGGGTTATCTTCAATATCGCTGACCTTCACTTGCCCATGTCTTAATGGCCTTTTAGCAATAAGCTCCGTACCCGGATTGGGCATGGCTGTTACCAAGTTATTTAGCCAGGTATTTAATTCCTGCTCTAAAACAGAACGATCTTTAATACCACCTAAATTTTCTCTTTGTAATACTTTTAAATAATGTCCTATTCTGGAAGCTAGGAATATATAGGGCAAACGTGCATTGATTCTGGAATTAGCCGTTAAATCAGGATCATCAAACAAACTGGATTTATGCACAGAATTGGCAGAAAAAAAGCAGGCATAGTCCGAATTTTTGTAATAGCTAAACGGAATCAATCCCAATTCAGCCAGTTCTAATTCCCGAGTTTCTGGAATCAGCATTTCTACTGGAATTTTGGATTCTAAACCGCGGGGGGATAAATAATGATGAACCAATAAATCTTCTACCCGGCCGCCAGCTTCAGGGCCCCGAATCCCAACTGTCCAACCGTGTTTTTTAAAGCTACGCACCAAATTACTGGTAAAAGCAAAACTGGCAGCGCCCCACAAATAATTGCCTTCTTGTTCGGTTGAAAATTGTTCTTGGTAATCAAACCCCCTGATTGGGTTATTTTCCCCGTAGGGTAAACGCAAAAGAAATTTAGGCATAACCAGCCCAATAAAGCGCGCATCTTCGGTTTCACGGAATTTATTCCAACGGATGTATTCTGGGCGTTCAAAATACTCTTTTAAATCTTGTATTCTAGATACTTCATCCATGTTATTTTTACCAAAAAATTGGGGGCCCACATTGGCCAAAAAAGGACAATGTGCGCTCGAAGCCACCCTCGCTAAATCTTTTAATAAATTAATATCATAATTTTTATTGCTAAACTCATAATCCGATAAAATAACAGAATAAGGCTTTCCCCCAGGGGTATCGTATTCATTCACATACACTTGTTTATAAAGCCCTGATTGAGTAATATCCAAGGCGTCTTCAAAATCTTCCATTAAATCTTCTTTAGAAACATCCAGTAAGTCCACTTCTATATTCGAATTAAAATCCGTTCTATCCACTAAAAAATGAACGCTTTTCCATAAACTTTCTACCTTTTGAAAAGCTGGATGATGCAAAATGGTATCTAATTGCTGCCCCAACATATCATCTATTTTAGATATTAGAAAATCAATTGAGTTTTTATCTATATTTTTAAAATTTATTTTATCTTGTTCTAATAAATTAAAAAAGACTTCTAAACTTGCGCTTAATCGTTCTTGCTCTGTTTTATCTGCCAAAGCATTATAATCGCTAAAAGTGGCAACAGGTAAATTTTCAGCCTTAATATTTAAACTATCTAATACGGTTTTGTAGCGTAAAGGTGCATCTATTACTGTACTCATTATTATACTTCCTTAATTTCAGTGGCTTCTATTAAATTTTTTTCTAAAACATGTCTTAATTTTGGGTTGTCCCGAATTTGAGATTTCAGATCTTTTAATAAATTTCGCATTCCCAATAATTTCTGTAATTCTGGTATTTTTTCCGCAATCCTTTGAGGCTCAAAATCTTTAATATGTTTAAATTCTAAATTAATTTCTAAACTGCTCTTGTCATTTTTAATAACGTTCGGCACTGTAAATTCTGTTTTGGGAGATACATCTTCTAAAATGCTATTGAAATTATGCTTGTTGATTTTAAACTTAGCTCTTTCACCCAAGGCATTTGAATGATTGGTTTGATTGGATAAATCACCTAAAACCAAGGCGTGAAACGGCAATTCAACTGATTTTTTCCCGTTCTTCGTGTCTAAATCCAAAGTAATATTAATTCTAGAATTAGGTAATTCTTTTTGAAAGTTACTCATAGTTTCCCCTTTATAAATCAACCAAAAGAGCTGGATGGTACAACACCAGTTCTTGCTTCAAAACCTTCAACCAAGACAAATCCTGTTGCTTTTTAGCCACAGCAGCTGCTAGTTTCCAAAAATCCTCAAAGGAATCCTGATCCCATTCTGGGATTTTGGTATTCACTAAAATACTTCGCCATTTGTTCAACAAATCTAAAGCTATGTCAAACTGTTTGGATTGTAGCATCAGTTTAATGCAAATACAATCACGTTCAAACAATTCTTTTTTACCATATTGATTTAAACTTTGCAAATATTTAAATTGCTGTTTTGGATCTTTGTGCCCCGCAGTTTTTGCCATTTCCAGCCAATCTATGTCTTTTATATTTTTTATGTTTTGAGTTTCCAAGGTTTGTGCTTGGTTTTTTTTTAATAGCTCCTGATCAAACCAAGTTCTGGTTATTTCATCGCAAAACTCTGAACCATCCGCATAACAATAACTTAATAATTCTGGCTGCCGTTCTAATAAACTTTTAAGCCAATGTTTTATACTTGTTTTTAGACTTTGAATTTTTAAAACGCAAGCTATTTCATAGATTTTATGCTGTACAGGCATGTACAAATGCCCACCTCGGCTCATAAAGATTTCTTCACAGAGTAAAAGCCCTGAATAATCCAAGTTAGCATGCTGCAGGCGTTTAATATCCGAAGTTTGTATGGCTGTGAATACGCTTATGTTTCCCTTGTTGTTTGAGAAATTTAAACAAGACCATCTTAGGGTTCTATTTAAATTAATCAAACTCAAATAATTTTCTGTTTGTATAAAATGCTTTTGTAAATATTCACTGGCTGTTTTTTCATCCAAAGCCAAACCCAAATTTTGAGGGATAGGTGGTGTAGGAATAGCTAATATGGGGCTGATCTGAACTTGAAGAGCCGACGATTTTGAATCTAAATTCTTAAGAAAACTTGAATTTTTATAATCCAAAAGCTCATAGAATTTCGAAAATTGGCTGTTTAAGTTTTCCCAGCTATCAACACTCATGTTTTCAATCTTTTTTAAGAAAACATGGCTTGATTTTTCCTGATCCAGCCAATTTAAAATTTTCAAACGCCCCTCCTGGGTTTGGGGTATTAATTTTGCTTTATTTTCTTCTAAACTTAAATATTGGTTATAATCCAAAAGCGTATTTAAAATATCCGGCGCCCGCCCCAATTGAAAAGCTGCAACAAAATAATAAACCAAGACTCTCAGATCATATTCTTTTAACCAAGGTTTGGCCAAATCAAAAATTTCTTGGTAATTAACACCTTCTAGAGCATCTAATTTTAATTTGATATCCGAGAGCAAGTCTTTTAAATAAAGCATTTAATCTTCTTAATCTTCTAATTCGACACTGGCTACTATTTTAACCGGCAAATCCAAGCCATTTCGGATCAAATTAATCATGGGTTGAGTATCCCGTGTGAATTTTAATCCCAGTTTCAATGCTTCAGAATATTCAGAATCCGTGTGTTTGGGTTTTAAATCCCAAGTGGCCCAAATTAAACCATCCGCACTGTATTCTAAACTAGCTTGCTTTAAAATACGCCAAAAACCCCAAGTACCCAAACCCGTTTGCTCTAAACTCCGTTCTGTTTTGGCTAAGCGAGCCCTTACCCAGGAATTGCCTTCGCCTTTATTAGGGTTCCATAATAATTCTCGGTATTCTTCAGGTTCATTGCGGTAGCGGTATAAGCTACCATTGATATTCAAACTCACTTCAGACCAGGCTTCATTAGGTTTAGGATAAACCCAAAGTTTAATACCCTCTTGTTGGGATAAAAGTTTACCTAATTCTAAAGCCTCTGATACTTGCCTTAAATAAATAGGAGATAAACTCAACCCCTGCCCAAAATAGCGTTTAGGTTCTAAATATCCACTTTTTATTTGGGTAAATGGCTTTAAATATTCTTCAGTAAAATTTCTTAAGACACCTTGATTTAAATCAAAAAATTGCATAACCTCAGACCATTTTGCCTCTGAATCACTCGGTGAAAAAGGATAATAAAATTTTAACTTTTCATAGGTGGGCAATACTTCCTGTTGCCATTTTTGTTCCAAGCCTAAGCTTGCTTCCTGCAACAAAACACGCCAGGTATTTTGAACCAAGCTTAAATACAAGTTTCCAAGGCCGCCATTCATCCATTCCCTTTCTAATTTTACCAATTTTTGAATACTCCCTGCTTTTTTTGAACCTTCTAAGGCTGCTTTTACAAATTTTAAAGAGGCCAAACCGCGTTCTTCTTGCATGTAAAGCAAATCCACTTCTTTTTTTAATTTTTCAAACACTTTTAAAGGCGGTTCCTTTTCTAGTATATTTCTTAATATATTTTTCTCTGCATCTGTCATCAGCCCTTGTAATTCTAACAAACCTAAATTATCTTTTAAAACTAATTTTAATTCTTGTAAAATGCCTTCAGGGTGACTCATTAAATCCAAAATACCGGATGCCTCCTCCAAGCTATGTAAAGATTTAACTTGAATATTATCCAACCAATTAAACCATGCCGTTTTATAAGCATATAAATATCTTTGAGTGAGCCTTTTTTCCAAAGATTTAATATACACTGAGCCTTTGTTTTCTGTGTTTAATCCCAAGACAGGATCTGGCTTAGAACATTGATCAACAATTTTTTGAATCTGGGGTTTAATATAATTTTTAAAGGCACTCGCCGTATAAAAACCTGGCAACTCAGAATTAAGTTCTAAACCTTCTGCACGTGTTTTTGGAAAAAGAGAAAAAGTATCTAAAGTTTTAAAATGGTTAGCGGCTTCATCTTCTAATTTAGAATAAATTTCATCTTCAGAAGCCATCCAATGCTGTAGTTTAAGACGTGCATTGTGAATTAAATTTTGCTTCAAAGCCATTGGGGGCATCATTTGATTTTTTTGATGTTTTAGATAAATTTTATTCCAAGGTTCAATATCTAATTTTGGAAAAGCCAAATATTGCTTCAAGGCTTGGTAGAGTTCTGCATGGCTACCTTGGGTTAACTTAGTTTCTAAATCTTGTTCCAAAGCCAATTTTAATACTGGTAATTTTTCTTCTTCTGCTATTTTTACTATTTTCTGACTCAAGTAACTTTTATAGCTTTGAATTTTTCCCAATCCATAAATTTTAAACCAAAACTTATCAAAACGATTCAAACCTTCATGAGCTAAATCCAAGTTCAAAATTTCTAAGTTAGTTTTATGAATATGATTTTGTATTTTGTAATGAACAGGAACCGCACAAAAAGCGCCTAATATATAAATTAAACTCAATACCAAAGCAGATATTTTCAATGTTTTGTAGGCTTCAACCTGGCTAGATTGAAATAAATCTTTTAATTTTTGAAAATTACTTTTTCCACGCTCTTGTTGAAAAATTCTATTTCTATTGTTTTCGAAATTTAAAATCTCTCCTCTAATCTTAAAACTACCGCCCATAGCATCTTGAAACGTCTGTTTTACGGTTTTTAATACCAGCTCTTTTTTGTTTAATTCATAATCAAAATCCAATAATTCCATTTTTTGAACAGCGTTTAAATTTATCCACTCTTCCATTGATTTTTTTAAGTCATTCAAGTAACAAATATTCTGTATATTTATTTCCATTCCTTTCAAACAAAATAGATATTCATCAACTAAATTATTTATAACTGCATTGTTTTTAAAAATATTAGTTAAATAATCTTTATTTAAAATAGTATAATTTTGAGTAAAACTATACATAAATAAAATTTTTGAAGAACTTAAATAAGTTTTTACTTTTTTTAATATTTTACTTAAGATTTTAAATGCAATTGCATTTTTTGAACTCGAATCCAAAACAAAATAAACAGCTTCCTGTGTCACCAAGCAATCTATTCCTGTTGCTGCTATGTCTGAAAAACGATGGCTTGTAGGGCCTAAATCCACACTTGATTCTGCATCTAAACCCGTATAAACCACCAATGGCAAATTATAAGCTTCCATTTGACTTATCTTTTTCTTAAAGCCTTCAACAAATAAATCTTCTTCTTTTTTATTTTTATTGAAATTAAAAGACCATTTTGGCAGAAAACTCCACGCGCGTTGCCAGCTAAAAGACTGTAGATTGCTTAGCATTCTGATAACTCCTTTTTAATTTCAAACCTTTGACCTAGTGTTTCTGATTCTAAATCTGAAACTTCTAGAACACCTGATTCATTATCGTGTAAATATTTGTTTTTTTTCAAAACTTTAAATCTTTCTGTTGAAGAGTATTCAAAACCATCTTCTGTTTCTAGTGCTTGCTCTTTTTTTTCTAGAACTTTTGGTATTATGGCTTTTAGTTGATTCACAGAAAATTCCAGTGCTTCAATTTTATCTGGCGATTTTTTTTCGATAAAAACTTGACCTTTTAAATTCCAAATTTCTGTATTTATTTTTAAATCTTCGGCCAGTAAAATAATATCTCCATTTTGAGATAGAACAACTTGATTATCAGCGCCTTCTATATTGAAGATAATATCAGCATTTCCATTCCCGATAATTTCTAAATTTTCCCCTGCCTGTACACAAAAATTTTCTTCCTGCACATGGGCTACATAATTTTTTGAATCTATTTTAATCACTTGAGATTCTAAAAGCATGTCTTTGGTATAAAAATTAATTTTTTTTGTTTGAATATCTAAGGTTTCAGAAATCACCTTGCAATCTTCCGCGACTTTTAAAGTAATCCCCTTAAATGATTGAATGTTTTCATTTTTTTCAATTACAAAATTTTCATCTTGAGCTATTTTTATATCAATATCTTTACCAGCCTCTATTTTTGTATGATCTGCAATCTCCCAAACCAAGGGGCCCTTGTAATTGATCACCTCAACATCGTAATTTCCACCAGAATTTAGAAAAATATTTTGATCGGCTCTGCTGGTTTGAATCAACCACCCACCTTCTTCAGGGTGATCAGAAGCAGACATCAAATGTCCTGGTTCTACATACCAAAGATGCTCCCAATTGTTTTTTTGATTTACTTTGGTTTTATTTTTAGTATTTGGAATAGCTCCCACCAAAAACGGCCTGTCTGGATCATTCTCCAAAAATCCTAATACCACTTCAGCTTGATCATGCAAGGGATTGTTAAAACCTGCGTAAGCGTTCAGTTTGGGCATCCAAGGCATGGTCTTTCTAGATTCTACATGGGATCGATCACTTAAAAAGCGAACTTTATAGGCTCCTAACTCATCTAAATGTGCTTTGTCCCCAAAGGCCTCGACCACCCCATGCTGATAGCCAAAAACTTGATGCCTTCTTAAATCTTGTTTCTGTATATTAGGTACATACAGTGTTTGAAATCCTAAACACTGTATTTTATTAAAATAGCCCCTGGCTTTATTCGCACTCAGACTTTCATTTTTAAAATCAGCATGGGTGTAAAAATGCTCTATTTCAGTAATCCAGTAATCACCATAAAATGGGGTTGTGTATATTTTTGGAGCTGTTTTAAATACATGTCTATTGCCCAAACTTAAAGATATTATATTGGTAGAAATTTCAAATTGATGATTGTTTTCAATCTTTTTTACACATGCATTATAGCCCTGTTTTAAATTTTGTTCCGAATTGTTATAAAGCTCTGGGCTTAAAGTTGGATAAATCAAAATTTCTGGTTCTAATACTGCTATTTGAATATAAGTGTTATTTAAAATCAGCTTTTTATTTTCATAAATCCAATAATTAGAAAGTTGATTAATATGCCAGGTCATAAATTCTAAGTCTGATTCCAAAGCCAATTGCTGCGTAAAATCTCTTTTTCTTTCAAAAGCTTCTTTGGCATTTAAAATCTCTAATTCATTATTTGTTTCATAAGCTTTTAAGTCTCTTAGAATCTCTACGAAACTTTGATCATGAAAAAATCTTGTACCCACACAAAAATTGAGTTTGAATATGCTGCTATACAGAATTATTGTGGCAAATTCTATTTCTTGTTCTAACTGAACCATCCACAAATTCCAAGCTCTGATGCATTCATTGTGTTTAGAATAAGCTTCTAAAGTCAGATCCTGCCCTAAATAATTCGACATTCCAACGGCTTTAAGCCTCATTTCAAAACAAGCGGCCTGATTAAGAGATTCTTTGCCTTTCAAATAAAGTACTTCATAAATTTTAGGGCCAAGTTCTTCAGTTGTTTTTAATAAAAAGTAATGAGCATTCATAACACATCATTCGAAGAGCTGATTAACACTAATAAAGTATACATTAAAATACTGGCAACAAGACCTATTTTAAATGCCCCATTCAATATCTTATCTTTTGATTGGGATTCTTTTTTTTCTTGATCGTTATTATTGTCTGAACTCACATAAAATCTTTTCTTTAAATTAAATTTAATCGATTCCAATTCTCTTTTATTTTCATGCCTGTATCTTCCCATAAAACCTAAATCTAAACATAGATAATAAATATATAAAATATGCTCTTTATCTGGCGCTGTACTTTTTTCAATATCAAATAAACGTTCAAAAAATTCCTCTCCACCTATATGAGCTCCATACTTGTCTAATTGCAAAGAATTCCCTGCCCAAAAAGATTTGAACTCATCTTTTCCGTTTAAAATTTTCTCATCGATCAAAGCATAAATAGCATATTGAACGTCGTTTATCTCTTGTAAATTTCTTCCACCCACTTCTTCAAATTCTAAAACAGCTTGAGTACAGGTCTCTCTTAAAACTTCTGCGTTTGGGATTAAGTTTTTTTCTAATTTATTCAGAAAACTAAACACTGGAAGTATGGCTTTATAAAACTTATTTTCCTTGATCTTCATTGACAATTATTAACTCCAAATTAAAATGAATAAACTTATGAGGTAAAAATACAGAAGCTTTTTTAGAATTGACTATATTTTTCCAATACATGCCTTCTTGTAAAATTAAAAAACAATATTCTTCATCTGCTAATTTATATTTTGTTTTTTTCAAGGGAATCATATTCATTCCTGGCAAAGCAGAAGATACCAGTGCATTGATGTCCGCCGCACTTGCAAATTTTATTTCTTTTGAAAAAGCTGTTTGCCAATCTAATCCTAAACCATAACTAGAATTAGAATTAATTTTTAAAACCCAGGGCTTCAATAGATCTTCAACAGATACTTCTACTGTATTATTTTGAAAAAAATAGCTTCTGTGTTTAGGTTGGCTTAAATCTTCCAAAGCTTTTAATACTTGTTCTAACAATTCAAATGTAGATTTTTGATCAGTATGCTCGTAGCTAGGGTATTTTTTTTGATTTAAATATTTTGGATCTAAAACATCTAAATAAAATTTTAATAATAATTGATGAAAAGATCGAGGATGAATTCCTATTTTGGAAGCTTCTTCTAAACATTGCTCATAGTATTTTATTCGTCTTAATATTTCTAAATCTTTTAACTCTGAAAAATCTAAACGCCAAATCCAATGGATTTTCTCCTGCAAAATTTTTATCTTAGAAACCAATTCTGAATTATTTAGAATATCTAAAAAAACGGGTATTTTTTCTGAAAAATCAATACTAAATTTTTGAGTACCCAAATTTTTCAATCTACACAGAAGCAAATACTCCGCGTTTTTATCTTTTTCTTGCTTTCCTTTTTCGAGCGTATCAACAGGCACAGCGATTAAACTGGGCATAAATACTCCTAAAAGTATTTCTGATTTTCTAGCAGAATCATAAATATCTTCTACTGTTCTGTATTCGCAATAATAATTAATAACAGCATTCCTAACTTCATAACCATTGATTCCCTGAACCTGTAATCCATAAGGTAGTTTTAAATAAACATCTACCCCATTTGTCTTATTTTCTAAATTCTCTAAATTGATAAATAAAGTCGATTCCTTTTCAAAATTTGTACTGGCCACCACGCGCCCAGAAGGAAAAATCGCACTATAATGGCTTAACATCAATTGCCCATGTTCCAGGCCCATAGGATCGATCTGAAACTGAAGCCAACCCCAACTTTCAGCTTTATGCAAAGCGTCAAGCTTGAGCTTTAAGAACCTCTCCCAATAAAAATCCCATTGCTGAAAATGCTGCTGGCTCACCAG
>JBJSZW010000118.1:0-3046 GCA_046090565.1 Gammaproteobacteria bacterium | reverse complement strand
CATTCAAGAGACTTAGAGAAGAGTGCAGAACTTGAATCTGGACTATGGTTTAGTTGGAAGAAATACAGAAGTTTTTCATTAATTAAAGAAAAATTTGCTGGATCATGAAAATACACATGTCCTGCAAATAAGATCCACATCAAACTTCCACCTATAATTACAGGCTTGGATTTTCTTAAATGCAATAGCTCTTCAATGGCTACCAGTGTATAGGTAATAAAAAATACGATAAGGCCCGTAAAGGCCCAATTTGAGGTTGCAAGCATGATTTTATTTTACCAATAATTGATTTTTAAAATGATTGTGTAGCCAATCATAACTTAGTTTGATCAACAAGCCAATGGCTATTAATAATACCGCACTGAGCAATAAAAATTGCAAGTCAAAATCCGGGTAGGCCTTCAAAACCAAGAGCTTCCCCAAACCATGGGAAGTAAAGGCTTCTGTTAATAAACAAAACTGTAGGCTATAAATTGCAAAATAGGTTATCTTTTTGGAAATAATAATGCGCTGTTCACTTAAAAATATTTTAATAAAAAACTGTGAAAAATTAAAGCCATAATTTTTAAAAACGCGCCAATTTTCGGTATCATAAGATTCTATGATTTTTAGAAATTCAAGACTTAAATAAGGTATCGCAACCAAGGTTAGGGGCAATAGGGGGGAAAATTTATCTGGAATGATCAATAAAATTAAAATCAAAAAAGGCAGGTTGGCTAGAGCCTTAAGCAACAATTTAACATTCGCCAATATAGCCTGAGGCCTTGAGCTTTCCAAAAATAGGTATTGCATCCAATAACCCAAGGCCAATGCAATGCTTAGGGCTAGCCCCATATTCATTAGCCATAAAGTTAAAGTTTGGGATAATCCCTGAAAAATTTCTGTGAGCATGATTTTAGAGTATTGGCTTTTTAAAAGATTATGTCAATATTATTAGCGCTGGATAGTATATGGCTATATGTCTTTTGATTGGCGAAACTCAAAAATTTATACGGGGCCCTTATTTTAGATAATTGAGAAATAAGGGACTTCTATACACATTGCTATAAGAGTCCCTTAATTTTTAAAAAATATTAAATTCTTTCGCGATCTAAGGCCAAGTGAATCAATTCTTCAATCAACTGTCCATAAGATAGGCCACTGGCCTCCCACATTTTGGGGTACATGCTGATTTTTGTAAAACCTGGAATGGTATTGAGCTCGTTAATATAAATAGTCTCATCTGCAGCCAAAAAGAAATCTACCCGCGCCATACCGGCACAATTTAAGGTCTGGTAGGCTACAATAGCCAAATCCTGAATACGTTTTACCAATTCTGGTTTTAAACGGGCGGGAATTTCTATTTTTGCCCCATTATCATCCAAATACTTGCAATCATAGGAATAAAATTCATGCTGGCCCTGTACGATCACTTCACCAGGCAAAGAGGCCCTTGGATTCTCATTTCCGAGTACAGAACATTCTATTTCTCGGCCTGTAATAAATTCTTCTAAAATTACTTTTTTATCGTGCTTAAACGCATCTTCTAGGGCAGCTTCAAAACCTACTTGATTTTTAACTTTGTGAACCCCTACAGAAGAACCTGCATTGGCGGGTTTTAAGAAAAAAGGCAGGCCTAATTTTTCAACAATATTTTCGAAATTTAATTTGCCGGTTTTGTTTTTATAATCCTGTAGGCTGAGAGAAATAAAATCTGCCATGGGTAATTTAGCATCTCGCAATACGCGCTTCATTAAGTCTTTGTCCATGCACAAAGCAGAAGCTAAAACTCCAGAACCCACATAGGGAATGTTCGCCAATTCTAAAAGCCCCTGAACGGTACCATCTTCTCCATTTTTACCATGCAACACAGGGAAAATAACATCTAATTTGCCTTGCAATGTATTTTGATTGGCGCCTGCTTCAGGCAGCATTTTTATAGGTTTAATTATTTTTTCAGCGTTTAAAGCAATCTGTTTTGGATTACCTGGATTTAATAAATAATCTTGCTGCGGATATTCTAACCAATGGCCATTTTTATCTATACCAATCATCGAAACATCGAACTTGTTTTTATCAATCGCATTTAAAATACTCTGTGCTGAAAGCAAGGAAATTTCATGTTCGGAGGAAACACCACCACATAAAATACCCACTTTTAGTTTTTTGGAAGCTTGGTCTGAATACAAGGACATGTTTTGTTCTCCAGAATTAAAAATTAGCCCAGCTGGGGCTTTAGTACTGCCAATAATACAATGGCGATTAAAAATAAAACGGGAATTTCATTGATAATTCTATAATACACGTGCGAACGCTTATTTAAATCTTTGAAAAATAGCTTTCTTAAATAGCCGCAATAAATATGGTACAAGATTAAGACCAAAATCAAGACAAACTTAATATGCAGCCAAAGCGCATGCTTGTACACGGCCCAACCCATGGCATGCAGCATACCCGCCCCAAATACCAAGGTTAAAACAGCTCCAGGCATCATAATGCCATAATACAGCTTTCTTTCCATGAGCTTAAATCGATTCAAGCTCACAGTGTCCGTACTCATGGCATGGTAAACGTAGAGCCTAGGCAAATAGAATAATCCAGCAAACCAAGTCACCATGAAAATTAAATGTAGGGCCTTAAACCATAGAAAATGCATACCTGATTATACACCAGATCCCAATCAGGACAAACTAGAACTATTTCTGACAAAAGTTTCCTGGGTTTGCTCTTCCTGGGGCAAAGCAAATTGAAGCCCAGCCTCTACTCCTTGTGTCTCTGGTCTAATTGCCCTAAACAAAAGCATTTGAAAAGAATCAGCCCGCCGGTTTATCTGCATAGGAGCAATCGATGAAGGCAGTGCAGACGATCTTTTCAGTGTTGAATGTTGATTGGGCGGCGCTAAAAACCGGCCTTTATGATTAGCTTCTGTATTAACACGAGACATATGGCTAATCAAAAACGACTTACTGACCGGTTTTTTATTCTTCCTTTCGGGTTTCCCTAAGCTAAATTCATCTATAGTTTTTCAGAAAATGTTTTTGGCGAAACCAACCAGGTTTATGCAACA
>JBJSZW010000117.1:0-2628 GCA_046090565.1 Gammaproteobacteria bacterium | reverse complement strand
GAGGAAGGCTACCAGGGTCCCTGGCTGGAAGTAGGCCGGTTTCGTTTTTCGGCAGAAGCATTCCGGAAGGCATGCGATTACCTGCTTCATGCAGGTGGAAAAACGGATGCGAAACTGCTCCTCATTGATGAGATTGGCCCTTTGGAATTGCGCGGGGAAGGTTTTTCGGAGGTCTTGAAATTGCTTCTTTCTGAGCCGGCCGGTCCGGATATCCTGCTGGTAGTGCGCAGCGAATTGGTGCAGGAAGTGCAGGCGTATTTTGGGCTGGCAAATGCCCGTGTTGAGCCTGTAGACTCTTTTTCCAGGAATTTTTCTTTGGAGGATTAAGGAAATACCCGGGAAGCAGTAAGGGCGGGAAACCGGCCCCAAAATAGAAACATGAATGAGGAAACATAAACCCATTTTATGCATTTCCTGTGGCGTCAGGTGTTTCCACCTGACGCTCTGAAGTTTGGCTATTTTCGATTATAAAACACTGCAGACAGTAAAGGGTTGGTTGCATTTTTACGACTTCGTGCCACCTTGTCCAGATTCACCAAGTGGGAGAAACTGATTTTCATCTGCATAGACCAACTCATTGCCCGAAGGTTATTAATCGCATCACCCGTTGTCGGTTTGTATTCTTTTGCTTTTTTCACAGGGTACCACTTTGGTCTTGGTAGTACTTGTTTTTGGCTCTTGCTATTGGCTAACAGAATCATGGAATAAACAGCCGTGAGAAATGCAGGCACTTTCTGGCACGACTCCTTTTTTCGGACTTGCGCTTTTCCACAACCCAGAAATGTTTTTTGTTCTTTAAAGTTGACCTCAATACCCCATCGCCATAGATAGGTCTGTAGTAATTTCTGCGGCTTCATCTGTGGATCGGTGCATAACAGATATGCGGGTTGCCGGTAGAGGATCTTCGATTTCTTGGTTTTTCGGTATGCAACAGGTCTTATTACCATCATTTGTAAATCCTTTTTACCAGATTTTCGCCAGCGTACACCCTTTACAATTTTCACATCAAATTCATGCAGCTTTCCAGCCGCAAATGCCTTGATTGTTTGCCAGGGATAATCTTCTGATTGTCGCACCTGTTCGGGGGTTGGTAACTTATCCCCATAAACCCGCTTCCTGCCTTTTGCCTCCTGCCCATCTGGTCTGGCATATAACACAGAGTCTTTCCTGACTCTTCCTATTAATACAATATTGGGATTGAGATTTTTTAAAACCGTTGAATTGGTAAAACTACCATCAACGCTTACTACCAACCTTCGTTGCGCGTGTCCGTCTTTATCGAGTTTCTTTCGCAGTTGATTAAGCCTTTCTGTACCCACGGCACTTAGTTTTTCCTTCTTCTGGGAGCTGTTATAGGCCTGTTTGTCTTCCAAACTGGCATCATCCTTTGGTTTTTGCATTGCCGGACAATGAAACAGGTCCACAGGAATGGATACAGCCGGACAAGGACCAGAATCTTCCATTTTGGAAATAGTCAGCTCAACAAAGCGCTGACCCAAAACAAGATTCGTTTGAAATGGAGGTCCAAGAGGATCTCTTGTCCATCGTACACCATTAACCTTCTTCCCGCTTTTTCGAAACAGAGTGTCATCCATATGTGCAATGATATCAGACGTATTTTCAGGCAAACTCCTGATGGTTTCCTGTCTTACAACATCAAACAGCTTTTCTTCATCAACACCTCCTTGCTTAAAAATCCGATAGAACCCTGACCAATCCCTGAACTGTAGCCCACTTCCGCTTAGCCAACTTGTTATCGTACCCCGACCAAATGAATTAATAATTCCCTTAGCAAGCAGATTGGCCCTTAACCAGACACGATTTTGACTAAATGCCATCTTGGCTTTCGAAAACAGCTCGTCAAAATCTTCCATTATTCCTTGGCCTGCTGTTTGGGCGGGAGTTTTTTTTTGAGCCCATCAACCGACTCAGAACTTCGCTGAAGAACCAATCGCTGGTGGTCATCAATCAACCATTCAACGGTTTCTCCTGCCTGAAACTCGATGGCCTGGGCAACAGCAGCAGGGAAATTGACATACCATTGTTGGCTGGAGGCTCTTTTTATGAGCTGAATCTTTGTCGGGTATCCCATATCTAGTGAATTAACTAGATGCAAATAAGCAAAAAAAATAGCCAGATTTCCAAATCTGACCACCTTTTATTTCTTGTCTAGTAAAATGCCAAACTTCAGAGGAAGGCTTCGCTGCAAGCGAAGCCTTCCTTCAATACAAGGCCAGCGGCCGGGATGGAAGGGGCCGCAGGGTGCCCCAGAGAAAGGCAAAAGTCTTAAGTTAAACCCAGATAATGCATTAGAACTTCGTTATGAGCGCTTAAAATACAAAAAATCAGCAGTTTAGATTCGAAAAGCGTAGCAGCGCTACGGTTTGAGAAGATAAGCTGGCGAAGCTTCTGATTTGAAGTAGTTTAGGCGCGTAATAGATTTTCTAATGCGTTTTCTGGGTTAAAAGGCAAAAGTGCCGAAATGGGTTGCCTGTTGCCTTTTTTTGGGGCACGGAAGCGAAGCGAACCCCCGTACAGCCCGAAATGCCGCCCAAAAACATCACTTCGTCCTGGGGATTATTGGCATCAACAACGAAACAATCATTTCACATTCCCTAGCCTTCCGCC
>JBJSZW010000116.1:0-5701 GCA_046090565.1 Gammaproteobacteria bacterium | reverse complement strand
CCGCGCGGTTCGACCTGCCCTGTTTGACCCACAAAAAAGCCCGCGCAGGGCGGGCATTTTGTTGGTGGAGCTTAGCGGAGTCGAACCGCTGACCTCTTGCATGCCATGCAAGCGCTCTACCAGCTGAGCTATAGCCCCTTTATGTTGTGCATCTTACAAAACATTCAGGGGCCCTGTCAACTTTATCTTAAACTTTATTTTTTAACTAAAATTTTTAATTATCTCATCCCCAAAGGCTGAACAGCTCAAAAGCTGGGCCCCTTGCATGAGACGTTCAAAATCATAAGTCACTTTTTTCGCTAAAATCGCCCTTTCCATGCCCCTGATTAGGCAATCTGCTGCCTCGAACCAACCCATGTGTCTTAGCATCATTTCAGCTGATAAAATCAAGGATCCGGGATTTACCTTGTCTTGGCCCGCATATTTTGGGGCCGTCCCATGGGTCGCTTCAAATAAAGCATGCTCATTGGATAAATTCGCCCCCGGTGCAATACCTATACCACCGACTTGGGCTGCTAGGGCATCTGAAATATAATCTCCATTCAAATTCAGGGTGGCGATCACAGCATACTCTTTGGGTCTAAGTAAAATTTGCTGTAAGAAAGCATCTGCTATGGCGTCTTTAATGACAATCTCACGGCCTGTTATTGGATTTTTAAAACTCATCCAGGGGCCTCCTTGATAAACTGTGGCTTTGAATTCTCTTTGGGCCAATTGATAACCCCAGTCTTTAAAAGCCCCTTCTGTGAATTTCATGATATTGCCTTTGTGTACCAGAGTTACTGAATCTTTGTCCTGATCTATTGCATATTGAATCGCTCTACGAATCAAGCGTTCACTGCCCTCCTTAGACACAGGCTTAATCCCTATTCCACAATGGGCTTCAAAACGAATTTTCTTGGTACCCATTTCTTGTTTTAGAAATTCGATCATTTTTTTGGCTGCATCGCTGTCTGCAGCCCATTCTATGCCTGCGTAAATATCTTCTGCGTTTTCTCTGAAAATCACCATGTCTACCGCTTCAGGTTCTTTGACTGGGCTGGGTACACCTTGAAAATAACGCACCGGTCTTAGACACACATACAAATCTAATTCCTGTCTTAAAGCCACATTGATAGACCTTATACCGCCTCCAACAGGGGTTGTTAAAGGCCCCTTGATAGCTACTTTGTACGCTTTGATGGCACTTAAGGTTTCATCTGGCAACCAAACCTCTGCTCCATAAACTTTGGTTGATTTTTCTCCTGCGTAGATTTCCATCCAAACTATTTTTCGACGCCCCCCATAGCATTTTTCAACTGCGGCATCTACCACTTTTTTCATCACAGGTGTAATATCTACCCCTGTGCCATCACCTTCTATAAATGGTATGATGGGTTGATCGGGAACGTTCAAACTATAATTGGCGTTAACGGTGATTGCTTGACCAATTGAGGGTACTTTAATATGTTGATAAACCATGCTGGCTCCTTGAAAAATTTGCTTAGGTCTGGCCTAGCTACTAGTATAGTTGGTATTTTTTTAAATTTAAGCAGCCTAAACCTTGCCTGGGCTGAATACAGTACCGATCGCTATGCGAAAGAACGGAGTCTGTTTCTTCAAGCTGAAGCTGCCGCCCAAAAACAACAATGGCAAAACTTCAAAACCATTACCAAGCAATTAGAACATTACCCATTGTATCCTTATTTGTTATTTAAATCCTATGAAAATAATCTGGATTATTTAAGCCCTGAATTATTCTTAAAATTTGTTTCTGTTTATAAGGATACCCCACTTTCTGAAGAAATGCGCATGGTTTGGTTAAATACCAAAGCCAAGCAAGAAAACTGGCGCGATTTTCTCTATGCTTACACACCTAGTAATAACACCAGTTTAAAATGCCAATACCTATGGGCAGAACTTCAAACCAATCGCAACCCTGCTATTTTTGAACAAGTCAAACCTATTTGGCTGAGCGGTAAACCTCTTCCAAGATCTTGCGATGCCATCGTTAGTACCTGGATCAAGCGCGGTCACTTGGACCATGCACTGGCTTGGCAAAGAATCAAGCTGAGCATTCAGGACAATCAAAACCAACTCGCCAAAGAATTAAGCGCCTACTTAAACCCCAAAGAAAAATCTATTGTCAATTTGTGGATTGCTGTTAACAAAGATCCGAACCTGATTTTTAATCAAAAGCTCTTTTTAAATAATCAACATCCCGCTATTCAGGAAATGCTGGTACATGGCATGAGTAAAATTGCGCAAAAAAATCCTGAAGAGGCGGTGAAGCTTTGGCCCAAACTCACTCAATTGCATCAATTCAGCCAAAGGCATTGGAGCTTGATTGTTCGTGCTATTGGCATTCAATTGGCTAAACGTCGTCACCCTGATGCGATGAAATGGTTGGTTAAAATTCCAACCCCATATACCAATGATGAAGTACATGAATGGCGCGTTCGTTTGAGTTTGTTTCAACAAAATTGGCCAGAAACCTTGGTTTGGCTAGAGCGCTTACCCACCCATGTTGCTACCCAAGAAATTTGGCAATACTGGAGAGCCCGAACCCTTAATATGCTGAAGCGACCCACTGCTGCCCAAGCTATTTTCAATAAGCTTTCAGAAAATCGTAGTTATTATGGTTTTTTAGCGGCACAAAAAATCAATAAACAAAAAATTTCGGGCTTTAAAAAAACACAAATTTTAGGACAAGATATTCAAAGCATCGCAAAACATCCAGGTATTTTAAGAGCCAGAGAGCTCTGGCTCTTAGGCCGAAACGCCCGCGCCTTAAAAGAATGGATTTGGGTCACCAAGCACATGGAAGACAAACAAAGACAAGCTGCTGCTAAACTAGCACTGCATTGGGATTTACCCAATTGGTCGATCATGGCTTTTGCACAAGCTAAAAACAAAGATCAACTAGAATTGCGTTTTCCAACCACACACGCGGAACAAATTTTTAATGAAGCTTTAAGGAACAACATTGATCCCGCCTGGATTTTTGCCATTACGCGCCAAGAAAGCGCCTTTGTGCCTACAGCCAAATCAAGTGCTGGTGCCTTAGGTTTGATGCAGCTCATGCCAAGTACTGCGCGTATGGTAGCTAAAAAATCTAATTTGCATTTGTCTCACTCTTTGCAGGATTTGTTTCATCCTCGTGTCAACTTGCATTTAGGCAGCCGATATTTAAAAATGATGTTAGAATACAATCGTTTCAACCCCATTCTGGCAACTGCTGCCTACAATGCAGGCCCAGGCCGCATCAAGCAATGGCTACCCACGAAACCTATTTCGGCTGACACCTGGATTGAGACCATTCCCTTTTTAGAAACCCGGGAATATGTTAAAAACGTTTTGACTTATACTTTGATTTATCAGCAAATTCTAGGCAATGATCCACGTTTAAAATCTTTGAATCGTTTGCCCCATGTTAATAGCTTGTCTAATATGAATGCAGGTTAGAGTAGCATGCTTGAGGTTCTTGCTGTTGCCCCTGTATTTCAAACCGCTATTTTAAACTGGTACCAAGCTTTTGGACGCAAAGATTTACCCTGGCAGCAACCACAAACGCCTTATCGGGTTTGGATCTCCGAAATTATGCTGCAGCAAACCCAGGTTCAAACGGTTATTGGTTTTTTTGAACGCTTTATGCAAAGTTTTCCCAGTATAAAACACCTAAGCCAAGCCACTTTGGATCAAGTTTTACAGCATTGGGCAGGTTTGGGGTATTATGCACGTGCTAGAAATCTACACAAAACAGCCCAAACGATCCAGATAAATTCTGGAGACTCTTTAGATTTACCTCGTACCTTAAAAGAATTGGTCGCACTACCCGGCATCGGACCTTCTACTGCTGGTGCGATTTTGTCTTTAGGTCATGGGATCAGTGCAGCTATTTTGGACGGCAATGTGAAACGCGTTTTGGCCCGTTATTTTAATTTATCGATCCCTTTTGATACCCATGCCGGACAAAAAATTTTTTGGGAATACAGCACCCAACTGACTCCTAAAATAGGCAGCAAGGCTCGGCACTATAATCAGGCCATGATGGATTTAGGGGCCATGGTTTGCCATGTTAAAAACCCTAATTGTACTGCTTGCCCCCTGGCCAAATTAAACAATCATTTACAATGCCAAAGCTTTAAGCTTAACAATTGGTCAGAGTTTCCAGTCAAGAAAAAAAATATAATAAAAAAACGCGAATTTTGGGAATTGCATTTACATGTCAAAAAAGGGCAGCTTTTACTTGAAAAACGTCTCAGCCCTGGCATTTGGGGTTCCCTGTGGTGCCCACCGATTCAGATCCTAAAATCCCAACAATTATCCCAGACTAAACATCAGCCGAATGATAAAAACATGACTATTATTCCCCATGAATTAACTCATAAATCCTTAATCTTAATTCCCGTGCTAAAGCCTCCTATTAGGCCTAGAAGCTCCAATCAAGCTTGGTTCGATATTCAGGCGCTGAAACAGAAAACAATCGGCTTACCTCGCCCCATTCAAAAATTAGTGGATACGCTTTAATTCTGGATTAAATTGGGTATTTACCTAGATACTTTATGGTTGCATGATTTTTTATCAGGCAACCATAATTAGATGATTTGGATTATCATCTAGGGCGACGGGGGGGTGGGTTTAAAAACGTTTCCAGCCACTCTAATGCCCTTTCTAACTGAGGAGCCTGTAAATTACTTGCATTCACTCTAGCACGATGAGCTTCAAATCCAGGCAAGGTAATGTCTGGTGCAACACCCAGCGATTGGATTAAACGTGGTTTTAAAGCTGTTTGCGTTTCATTCAAGGGCGCAAACACTGCTTCTGCTTGAAGAATTTCTTCTAATTGCTGTGCTTCATGATCCTGCTTGTGTTTACGAAAAAACCACAAGCCTGAGAATATAGATATAATACCTTTAAATACACCAAAAAGCTTTCCAAAAAAACCGCCACTGTTGGGACCGTTTGATAAAAGACTAGATAATAGTCCGTGAATACCTTTGGAAAATTGATTAAAACCATGGTGCACCCTTTCAGGTAAACCACGCAAGAATTCAAAGCTGTCTAACATAGCACGTGAAAACATAGAAGACCTCCAATCAATAAATTTCAAACCTAGACCCATTATACAATGAATTTTATATAGTTTCAATATGGGTCTACGGTTTGTCTTCCTTATTTCTGTTATGTTTTTATTCCTATTGCAGGTTTAAAAAAGGGGATATCCCCTGTTCTATGGTCTCCCTGGCACGAAAAATGCGCGATCGCACAGTACCCACTGGGCAATCCATGATGACAGAAATATCTTCATAACTTTTTCCACCCAGTTCTCTCAAGAGAATCGCTGTTTTCAATTCTTGAGGCAAGGTCTCAATGGCTTCAAATAGTATTTTTTCTAGCTCATCCCGAGCCAATAAATTTTCTGGACTGGCGCTGTCTTTGGGATTTGACTTTTTAATTGAAAAATCCATTTCATCATCTAAACTTTGCGTTTTACTGTTTTTACTATTTGAAATAGTATAATTTTTTGCAGTATTCACAGCAATTCTATACAACCAGGTATAAAGACTGCTTTCTCCTCTGAAAAATTCCATGGCTTGATAAGCCTTTAAAAAAGCTTCTTGCATGACATCAAGAGCCTCTGAACCATTATCGATGTATTTCAATATAATTTTATAAATTCTGATTTGGTATTTCGATACAATTAAATCAAAAGCTTTTT
>JBJSZW010000115.1:0-6053 GCA_046090565.1 Gammaproteobacteria bacterium | reverse complement strand
ACTAATTCAATGCCTTGCTTTTTAGTCATTCTTTTTCGACGGGTCGTCATTTATATGCGTTCCTAATTAGTATTTTTAAGATACGCACAGATTGACATGATTTTTAGGAGATTAGAATGTGTGGTTCACTGGACGCTTACGGATTTGTAAGGGCGCACCATAATTTAATGGATCCACAAATCATAGCCTCTTTTTTGGAGACAACTTTTGTACGCCTTGTCATGCGCCCAAGGTGGTGTCGTGTATTGCTGTTGTCGCGCTCTATGGATACAGTGCCAGATTTTCCGATGGAGTGCCGATCGCGAGGTAAAACTTTTGAAAAAGCACTCCAGTCATCCGTGTAAAAGTGACATACCTTTAAATGACTCACTTTGTCGTAGAGTCTTCGGAATGTTGCAGTATCACGATTCCCTGTAACCCAGGCAACAGTTCTCCGTGTCCGACGATCAAGGGCTTTGATGATCCAAATCTTGTTTTTTTTGAACCAATAAAATGCCACATCTCATCAAATTCCATTTCCTGGATCTCTTCTGAAACAAGGGGCTCAGGCGTCTTATCCATTGCCTCTACAATCCATCGATAAATGATGGAAGGCGAATGGCCCAATATCTTGCCTAACATAGAGAAGGATGCTTTTCCCAAACTGTACATTATCACGCAAAGCGCCTTTTTGACTGCCGTTTGCGGTTTGCGACGTTGATCTCCTGCAATAAAATTCAGCGCGCATTCTTTGCACCTGTAACGCTGCACTCCCCTGACAAACCCATTCTTAACTGCCTTTTCACTACCACACTGCTTACATGTAATCATTATATACTCTTTGCTTAGTTGAACGTTACAACAAGAATAGCATATCTCTATCTATTTGTGAAGACTCTCAAAACATCATATTTCACACCGGACTGTAATTTAATCCCAGCCTTACGTAGTCTTACTGTGCCAACTTTAATTATACACGGCAACCAAGATATCATCCCCGTTGATACAGCAAAGACCATACAAAAAGCTATTCAAGGTTCTAAAGTTGTCTACCTTAACGATTGTGGACATTTTCCTTACATAGAAAAGCCAAATGAGTTCTTCTCATCTATTAGGTCCTTTTTATCTAAGATAGAGCAAAGATAGATGAGGAAAGTGTTATGAGTATCAAGCATGTTATCGGAATAGTAGCGCCATCTAGCCCAGTACCTGATGGGCTCATCAAACAATCAGTTGAATATTTCCATAAATTGGGATTCAAAGTAAAAACAGGAAAGCATCTCGATAAACGAGAATTATTTGCAGCCGGCTCTGATGAGCAAAGAGCAGCTGATATTATGGACTTCATCAAAGACCCAGAAGTTTCAATCATCATCACGACGAATGGGGGCACATGCTCGATTAGAACCCTGCCTCTTTTAGATTGCGAATGGGTTATCGCTGATAACGAGCAGGTCGTCGGTTCGAATCCGACCAAGGCGCAATCCTTGTAGCTCAGTGGTAGAGCAGCTGCCCTTAGGGGCATCCCATTCGCGCCCTACATCCGCATAAGTCGCTTTCCCCTTAAAATAGCATTTGACAATTAGTTCATAATGCACTAATTTATATCTGCTGGGCCGGAGCAGATGGGTTATCGTTTAGGTCGACAAGTCCCATCAGCACACACATGCCTAGCACCTGCGTCAATGCAGTTACGCTATAAAACTTGTCTAACCTAATGCTCCTAATGCTGCTTCAAGCAGACCGCTTGAAGCGTCAGAACTTTAATTTAGGAGACAATTTTATGAGCTATAGCCGTATCTTACAAACCATTTTTTCCACTAAAGGCGGGCATACGCGGCAAACCGAACCCATGCCTGGGCAAGTACCCAACAATGCGGGTGGTTATTACTATGCCGTTGATGATTGGGCGCGGCTAGATCGCTTCCTGATTTTAGGAACTGAAGCGGGCACATATTATGTCAGCCCTGCACCTCTGACCAAAGAAAATGCTGAAGTCGTGCAACGCTTACTTGTGAGTGAAGGTATGCGCGTGGTTGAGCGTATCGTGCAAATCAGCGCTAGTGGTCGTGCGCCTAAAAATGATACTGCGCTTTTTGCTTTGGCGCTTGCTGCGGCAGCTCCCGATATAGAAACTCGCAAGGCAGCTTTGGCTGCACTTCCGAAAGTTGCACGTACCGGAACACATGTACTCATGTTCGCAGACTTCGTAAATAATATGCGTGGCTGGGGACGTGGCTTGCGTAACAGTCTTGGCCGCTGGTTTTTAGATATGCCTGTAGAAAAATTATCTCTGCAATCAGTAAAATATTCCCAACGCGAAGGCTGGAGTTTACGCGATTTACTGCGTTTGGCACATCCAAAAACAGAGGAAGCAGAACGTCTTGCATTAATTGATTGGATTGTACATCCGGAGAAACCGGAAGCAGTAAGCTCTGCGCGTCAAACATTTCGTCTTGTTGAAGGAACATATCTAGCTAAAGAAGCCGCAAACTCGACTGTTGTAGCGGATATTGTCCGCAAATATTCACTACCGCGCGAGGCTGTACCTACAGAACATTTGAATAGCAAGGAAGTGTGGGATGCATTGCTGGTAGATATGCCAATGACCGCAATGATTCGTAATCTTGGCAAAATGAGCCAAGTTGGACTTCTTGAGCCGATGAGCGATGCTGCCGATTATGTGGCAAATCGTTTGCTTGATGTTGAGCAATTGAAGAAGGCGAGAATTCACCCGATTCAATTACTGCTGGCTTTACGCACTTATGCTCAAGGACGCGGCACATTAGGATCGCTGACTTGGACACCTGTTCCGGTTATCGTTGAGGCATTGAATGATGCCTTTGATCTAGCGTTCAAAGATGTCGAACCGACTGGCAAACGCATTCTTGTTGGAGTTGACGTGTCTAGCTCGATGACTGGTAGCCGCTGCGCTGGTTCGCCAGTACTTGGTTGCGTGGAAGCAGCCATCGCTATGGCGATGCTGTTTGTGCGCACGGAAAAGAAGGTGCATACCATGGCCTTCGATACCGCCATGCATGAATTCACGATGACGCGCAAACAACGGCTAGATGATGTCATCAAAAACATGACCAAATGGGGCGGTGGCACTGACTTATCTCTGCCGATAACCTACGCCTTGAAGAAAAAGCTAGAAGTAGACGCCTTCGTAGTGTTGACCGATAGCGAAACATGTACTGGGCGTGAACATCCAGTGCAAACGCTTCATCAATATCGCCAGTGCATTAATCCTAATGCAAAATTGGTGGTATTAGCGTCAAGCGCAAACCGAGGTAGCGTGGTTGAGCCAAATGACCCGCTTTCATTCGGTGTTGCGGGCTTCGATGCAGCCGCTCCCCAATTGGTAACAGATTTTATCAAAGGGGATGTGTAGCAGATAGGTCGGGTGCAAGGAGGTGAATATGACACCAGACGAGCTTAGACAAATCGGCGAACAGCTGTTCGGCAGCTGGGGTTGGCAGACAAAGCTAGCAAAAGCATTGCGAGTGGATGGCAGTACGGTGCGGCGATGGATATCCGGCACCACTGCCATCCCCGGTCCTGCGGAGGTGGCGTTGGAATTGCTACTTAAAGAACAAGCAAAACAAAGCGAAAAAGTATGAGAAAAATTGTTATTTTACGTGGCGCTCAAGGAGCCGGGAAATCCACGTTTATTAAAAAACAAGGGTTGGAGGGATTTGCACTTTCTCCTGATAGCATCCGCATGTTAATGGGCGGTATAATAATGTCGCCCGAAGGTAGGATAGGCATTAATCCAACTAACGATAAAAAGGTATGGGAAGAAATTAAGCGCATCCTTGATGAAAAGATGGCGCGTGGCGAATTTATTGTCTTCGATGCCACTTTCCAACGTGCGCGGGATTTTAAAATGCCTGTGCAACTCGCAAATAAACATCGGTATGAAATTTATTGCGTTGATTTTTCTAGCGTCCCCCCGAGCATGGCGATGGAACGCAACCTACAGCGTGAGTCTTATAAGCAGGTACCGGAAGAAGTAGTAACACGTGCTTATGAGCGTTTTGCAGAAAGCAAAATACCGCAAGATATTACCGTATTCTCCTATTCGGATTTTGATCAGCAATCTCTCGTTGCGCGTTTGGACATAAAGCCGGTTGATTTAAACGCCTATAAAAAAATCCATCATATAGGTGATTTGCAGGGTTGCTATGAACCAGTGGCGGAATATTTTGCAAATGGATTCAAAGACGATGAATTTTATATTTTCGTCGGGGATTTTCTTGATAGAGGCATCCAAAACGGTGAGGTCATTCGCTGGCTGGTAGATCACGTTATAGATCGTCCTAACGTAATAATGGTATGGGGAAACCATGAAACGCATATTCATCGCTATGCTACCGGTCAAACAACGGTTAGCAAAGAGTTCCAATACAACACTTTTCCACAACTTCAAAAAGTCAATTTCACTAAACATGAAGCGAATCGCTTATGCAGCAAATTGGTTGATTGTTTCGTTTATCATTACGGTCAAACAAAATGCTTAGTTACACATGCTGGCATAGCGGCCGTGCCTGAACATATAGTGTTAATACCATCACATCAGTTTTGGAAAGGCACTGGCACCTATGAGTTTCCGGTAGATCAGACGTTTAGCGACAATATGGCGAAGACGGAATGGATTCAAGTGCATGGCCATCGTAATTCAAAATTGCTACCGGTAAAGGCAACCGCAAAAAGCTATAATCTTGAAGCCGAGGTAGAATTTGGCGGAAATCAACGCATCATGACGTTGACACAAAACGGTGTGGTTGAAGAAATTGAGATTCGTAACAACATTTTTCGTAAGCAGGGAAGCAATACCTCTACTCATGATACAATTACCAATGAAGGACATAAAATTAGTCAGTTAAGCATTGATAGCTTACGGGCGCATGATTTTGTGAACTGCAAAAAATTTGTTACATATCCACATATTACCTCTTATAATTTTACCCGAAAGGCATTTACCAAAGGCATATGGGATCAGGTTAGTCTTACCGCTCGTGGCTTGTTTGTCGATGATGGGCGCCACATCGTTGCGCGTTCTTATAATAAATTTTTTAACCTTGAGGAACGTCCAGAAACCGAGTGGCGCAATCTACAAAAAAGCCTGACTTTTCCTCTCACTCTTTGGGTTAAGGAAAATGGATTTCTTGGATTACTGGGGTATGATATCGCCAGCGAAAAATTATTTTTTGCCTCGAAATCCACGCCGGAATCTCCATTTGCCCAATGGTTCAAAGAAATTTTGACGGAATCAGTTGGCGAATCGCGACTGGAATATCTGCGCCGTACTGTCCGTGATAGGAATCTTTCACTGGTATTCGAGGTTAATGACCCAGTGAATGACCCTCACATGATCGAGTATGATAAAAGGCATGTAGTGTTACTGGATGCAGTATATCGTACTGAACAATTCAAACGCCTTGAATTTCCGGAACTACAGCAGTTTGCGGCTAGTTATAATATACCGTGCAAACAAAAAGGCATCATCTTCAAAGACTGGAATTCCTTTAAGGGTTGGTACGAAAATATGGATGCGCAGGGTCAAAATTATACTTTTAAAGGCAAACATGTAGAAGGCTTTGTGATTGAAGACAGCAATGGTTTTATGTTCAAGATCAAGCTGCCCTATTACAGTTTCTGGAAATATATGCGCAGCCTAAAAGACCGCATTATCAAAATGCGGGAAACAGGTGGGGATCTGCGTCGAGACATTTCTTCGCCGGAGGCATTAGCTTTTTATGAATGGGCAATGACGCAGCCCAATGAAGTGCTGGAAAAAGATATCATTACACTCAGAAAAAGTTATCTGGCGAGCTTTGGGTAATGTATGGAGCCAATTGTTCAAATTAAATTTGGTTCACATCTTTACGGCACATCCACACCGTCGTCGGATTTAGATATCAAAGGACTTTATATTCCAACTGCTAGCGATATTTTGCTTCAACGGGTTTCGCCTATTTTATCGTTTAAACGTAAGCGTCCAGTGAACCACACATTCTAATCTCCTAAAAATCATGTCAATCTGTGCGTATCTTAAAAATACTAATTAG
>JBJSZW010000114.1:0-9181 GCA_046090565.1 Gammaproteobacteria bacterium | reverse complement strand
CTGATGAGGGTTAATATTAAAAATACCCCATTTCCGTTAAAACGGCATCTGCGGGGATGTCCCAAGGATCGGGCATAATAGATTCCAGCCTTTGTAATTCAAAGCCCAGAATTAATTTATAAATTTTATGGTTAGATTCAGCTTTTAAAAAAGAATCATAAAAGCCCGCTCCATAACCCAAACGATAGCCTTTTTGATCAAAGCCCAAACAAGGCAAAAGCATTAAATCCAAATCTTTGGGGGATATGCGATTTGCATGCAAATCTGGCTCTAAAATGCCATAGGCATTGGGTATTAAAAGTGTTTTTTGAGGTATAAATTCAAAAAATTCCATCTGAATGGCATTGCTATTATTTGGTTTGATTCTAGGCAAAAACCAGAATTTTTTATCAAGAAACGGAAGAGATTCTATCAATAAAGGCCTCCAATCAACTTCCATGCGAAAAGGCCAATAAGCTGCAATATTTTTGGATTTTTGAAAAATAGAGGATTGTTTTAACTGCGCAAGAATCTTTTCACTCAACAAAGCATGTTCATGGACTGTCAGTTTTTTTAAAGCATTTTTTAATTCGGATCGCAGTTTTTTTTTGTTCACAGAATCTAGTTTTTGGGGCTACTTACAAAAGCCTCGCAGCTAGTGATCAATTTTCCACCATAAGTGCTTAAAAAAACACCACTGGCTAAAATCAAAAAAAGAACAAAAAGTAAATCGGGTTTTTTACTGGCCATAGCAATAACATTTCCCTGTTAAACGGTTAACTTGTTATTGCTAAATTATATGTCTATATTCTGGCAAAAACAAACCAAATTAAACTTGAGCCATACGCTTCATGGAATCAAAAAATGCAGCATTGGTTTTTGCCTCACGCAAGCGATCGATCAAGAATTCAATACCAGCCATTTCGTCCATAGTGTTCAATAATTTACGTAAAATCCAGCGTCTTTGTAACTCTTCAGGGCTAACTAATAATTCTTCACGACGAGTACCCGAAGGCGCAACAGCCATGGCAGGGAAAACTCTTCTTTCAGAAATTTTACGAGACAAATGGATTTCCATGTTACCGGTTCCCTTGAATTCTTCGTAGATTACTTCATCCATTTTGGATCCGGTTTCAACCAAAGCTGTTGCAATAATGGTTAAACTACCTCCACCTTCAACATTACGGGCTGCACCAAAAAAGCGTTTGGGGCGATGCAGAGCATGTGCATCCACACCACCGGTTAAAACTTTACCAGAAGATGGAATCACTGTGTTATAAGCTCTTGCCAAACGCGTAATTGAATCCAGTAAAATCACGACATCGCGTTTGTGTTCTACCAAGCGTTTAGCACGTTCAATCACCATTTCTGCAACTTGCACATGACGCATGGCAGGTTCATCAAAAGTACTGGCAATCACTTCTCCTCGAACCGAACGAGACATTTCTGTGACTTCTTCTGGGCGTTCATCAATCAACAAGACCATTAGGTGACATTCTGGGTGATTCGCTGCGATAGAATGGGCTAAATTTTGCAACATAACGGTTTTACCAGCCTTGGGTGGTGATACAATCAAGCCACGTTGGCCTTTACCAAAAGGAGCCACCAAATCAATCAAACGTGCCGTAATATCTTCTGTACTGCCATTGCCAATTTCCATGATTAGGCGTTCTGTGGCATGCAAGGGTACAAGATTTTCAAAGGCAATTTTATGTTTAGCAATTTCTGGTTTTTCGCCATTGATGGTATCTACTTTCAATAGCGCAAAATAACGTTCGTTGTCTTTCGGTGGGCGGATTTGACCATAAATAAAATCACCTGTTTTTAAAGAAAATCGACGAATTTGTGCTGGGGAAACATAAATATCATCAGGGCCTGCCAAATAAGAACCCATGGTAGTTCTAACAAAACCAAAGCCATCCTCTAATATCTCTAAAACACCTTCACCATATATTTCACCACCACCGCGGGCATGGTTTCTCAGCAGGTGAAAGATGACCTGCTGCTTGGGCATGCGCGCGACGTCTTCTAAGCCATATTCCTGAGCAATATGTAAAAGTTCGTGGACTGGCTTTTGTTTTAGTTCAAGTAAATTCATAGATGCTCTTCCAAAAATTGGGTTAATTGCGCAGCAGAAAGTAAACCAGTGTGTTTGGCGACTACTTCTCCATTTTTGAATAATAATAAAGTGGGGATGCTTTGTATCTTGTATTTTGTAGCGATTTCCGGGCAATTTTCAACATCAACTTTCGCTACTTGAACGCGAGTTTCTGAAGCTGCGAAAGTTTCAAGTATGGGAGCCAACGTCCGACAAGGGCCACACCAGGTCGCCCAAAACTCGACCAATACAGGCTTGGTGGATTGTAGGACAGCTTTTTCAAAGGCAGGATCGGAAACATTAATGATATTTGCAGTGCTTGCAGTCATTGCGCTTACTCTCTTTAGTTTAACATAAATTTAAAAAAGATGGGGATTGGGCTTAGTTTTTTGATGGGACCCAATGTATTTTCAATATTCTCAAGATTTTGGGCATCTTCATCTTTCAGTGCCTGTGATTCTTCAATCTTAACTGATCTTCAAAAATAAATCAAACCCCTAAAAGGCCAGCAATTTGTTTGGCAAAATAAGTAATAATCATGTCTGCACCTGCACGTTTCATGCACAGTGCGGCTTCTAAAACCGCTTCTTCTTGCAAAACACCTGCCTCTAAGGCAAGCTTGAGCATAGAGTACTCGCCACTAACTTGATAAATTGCTATAGGTAGCTCCAGACATTGCCTGGCATGCCAAACCACATCCAAATAGGGCATCCCAGGTTTGATCATAACAATATCCGCCCCCTCAGCAACATCCAAGGCCAATTCTCGCAAAGCTTCCCGATGATTACCCACCGGCATTTGATAGCTGGCCTTGCTTGCCCCCTTCAAGTGAGCCCCTGAACGCACAGCCTCCCGAAAGGGCCCATAAAATTTAGAGGCATACTTGGCCGAATAAGCCATTATCAGGGCATTGTGCTGCCCTTTGTTTTCTAAAGCTTGCCGGATGGCCCCTATTCTCCCATCCATCATGTCTGAAGGGGCTAAAATATCTGCACCAGCTTGAGCGTAGATCAAGGCCTGGTCTTTTAATAATTCAATGGTAGCATCGTTGTCTACATCCCCTTTGGCATTTAAAATGCCATCGTGCCCATGGCTGGTGTATGGATCCAAAGCCACATCGACCATAAGCGCCAAATCTGGAAAATCTTGCTTAATGGCAGCAATGGCCTGGGGTAGCAGCGCATCTTTTGCAAAAGCAGCTTCGGCAAAGGCTGTTTTTTTAGCAGGCGGCAGAGCTGGAAACAAGGCCACAGCGGGCAATCCCAAGGCCCTTGCTTCGCCCAATTCTTGCAAAGCTCTATCCAAACTGTAACGAAACACCCCCGGCATGCTATGGATAGGCTCGTGAATATTATGGCCCTCGCAAATAAACAAAGGCCATATTAAATTCTTCACATGCAAACGTGTTTCTGTGCACAAATCCCGCAGGGCCTGGGATTGTCTCAATCTTCTTAAACGTACCTCGGGATATTGGCCATGATGCATTTGATGATTCCTATGATTATTCCTATTTTTTGGGTCCAAAAAATCGATCTCGAAAACTGCGGTCCTTGGCTGGATGCTCTATTTTTTGGGCGCTTATCGCTTGTGCTCCAGTCCCAGACCCTGCTTTTGAAGTCTCTTGGACTTGATGTTTTTTTAATTCTTGATATTTATGCATTAATATTTTGTAATTTTGAAGCAGCTCTTCCTGTTGTTTTTCAAGGGCTTCTTTTTCTTGTCGCACCTGTCTATCATCTTCAAGCAAAGTTAAATTGATTGCCCGCTGTCTCTCTAATGAACATACTATTTCACGCAAAGATTTGTTTTGTTCTCTAACTGTCACATATTGTTTAAATATTATTTTGAATTGAATTGATTTTGCATGGTTTTCTTTTTCTCTTTCCTGACTTTCACTGCGTTCAGTCTCTAAAAGTTCAGCCAATTTGGCATTGAGGCTCAGCAGTTTTGTCACTTGAAATTCCGAAGAAGACAAACGCGTTTGCAGTTCTGCCGCTCGTTGGGCATAGGACAACTCTCTATCTGTATCTGAATCTGGCCTAAGATCTGGGACGGTTGAAAGCTCTAGATGCAATCTAGGAAAATCACTAGAACCACTCTCGCTAGGCGCTGTACTTGTTTGGGGAGCATACAGGACTTCATCATCGTGCTCATCATATAATCTGCTGCCATCAAACATTTCTCCCGGAGGATGTCCGGATATGCTACGATGAATCTCTGGAGATCTTGGCCCTTCGTGTTCTTCAGTGAACCAAGCTTGATCCTGATCCTCTCTGGTCATTAAGGGGGTATTTGATAAGGGGGTATTCGGTGCTGTATTCATGTTAGTCAATCATCCAACTTTATTGTAATTTGAAACCATAAGCTATATCTTATGTGCTTATGAGCAAAATTTATACGGGATCGACTCCTAATTCAAGTCTTTTAACCATCCGATTCATCCAAGTTTTAACAATTTTTTTCTTGTTCACTGGCTGCTCCTTAAGTTTTGCAGAACCTTTGAACAACATTCAAATCACAACCAGTATTCCTCCTTTGTATAATATAGTTCAACGTTTGGTGCCTGCAAATTTTCAAGTTTCCAATTTAATCGGACCCCAAGAATCCCCTCATGATTTTTATTTCAAACCTTCGCATTTGAAACTTTTGGAAAAAAGTGATCTGATTCTTTGGATAGGCCCTAATTTAGAAACAGGCTTAGTCAAGGCTATCACTAAACTTAGAACAAACTCCGTTTCAATTTTAAGTATCCTCAGCACTGAAAAAAATATCGACATTCCTTTTTTAAAAGCCAGGCATATTCATTTTCATACCCAAGCTTCAAATACCGATACCCACAGTAACTTCGATCCTCATATTTGGCTTTCTCCAAAACATGTTCAGAAAATAGCCTGGGTTATTTCAAATTTATTAGCAGAAAAATACCCCAGATACAAACCTCAATTACTGGAAAATTATGAAAATTTTTACATGGATTTAGAAGCCCTAGATTTTAAATTCAAAACAATAGGCTCCCAAATCGCCCCTTACTATGTTTACCATGATGCTTATCAATATCTTGAATATGCTTATCAATTACCCAGTTTGGGTCCAATCAGCGCACATCCTGAAATACCTCTAAGCGCCAAACAAATTCAGCATATCTTAGATCAAATTCAAAAGCATCAGGCCCGTTGCCTTTTTACGGAACCGCAGTTTAACTCTAAAATATTAGAACGCATTCAAAATTTATTTAAATCCTATCGTTTGGAAATTTTCGAAGTGAATCCCTTGGGTAAACTTAATCAAGACCCCATTCAAACCATTGAAGATGTTATCGGGCAATTTGAAAAATGCAAGCGTCTTTAAATAAAAACCGGCTCAACCAGGCTCAGGATTATTGTAAGAACATTGCAGCCAAAAGTGGCTCTAGTTTTTACTACAGTTTTTTATTTTTAAATCCCCTCCAAAAACAAGGCATGTATGCTATTTATGCCCTGTGTCGCACTTTGGATGATCTGGTGGATCAAGCCCAAGACTTAGATATTGCGAAAAAAAAATTAGCTTGGTGGCAGGAAGAAATTTACAAACTATTTCATCAAGAACAAGCTATTTCTCACCCCATTACCCTTGCACTTCACCATAGTTTGGCCGATTTTAAATTTCAAGAACAAGATTTTTTAGATTTGATTCAAGGCATGTCCATGGATTTGAGCTACCAGGGCTATAGCCACTTTGAAGATGTGGAACGTTATTGCCATAATGTGGCTTCTACCGTAGGCTTACTCAGCATTGAAATTTTTGGCTACAGCAACCCAAGTACTCGGGAGTTTGCCAAAAAATTAGGCCTAGCTTTTCAGTGGATCAATATCATACGTGATGTAGGGGAAGATGCCCTAAGAAACCGTATTTATATTCCAGAATCTGAACTGCAAGCTTTTTCAATTGCTCCCCACAATATATTAAAACTAGAATACACTCCCAATTTTCAAGAACTGATACAAAAACTTGGTCTAAGAGCAAAAGGCTTGTATGCAGAAGCTCTAGCTGCCTTAAGCGCCGAGGATCGATTTGCTCAAAAAACAGCACTGATTATGGGACAAATTTATTTAAAATTACTTTCGAAAATAGAAAAAAAGGCTTATCGAACCTTGCATCAAAGAATTTCTTTATGGCCTATTCATAAATTTTGGTTGGCTTGGAAAACACATCAGTATGAAACGACATTGCATCATTCTCGGGGCCGGTTGGAGCGGGCTTAGCGCTGCTCTTCATCTATTAAACCAAGCACCCGAAGCTTTTCAAATCACTATTTTAGAAGCAGCCCCTCAAGCAGGTGGACGCGCGCGCGCCGTCCCTGGATTTAGGCCTGAATTTGGATTGGACAATGGACAGCATGTTTTTTTAAACGCCTGTTCTAATCTAATTGAATTGTATCAAATCCTAGGGATTCATACTGATCAGCTTTTTTTAAAATTGCCTTTGGAATTTTGGGTTAATAATCAGAATTTTTTAAAACCAGCATTTAACCTGGAATATTTGTCTAGGCTTTTTTATAGCTTAAAATTTAAATATTATTTGGATTTCAAAACTCAGAATCCAAGCCTTAGAAATTTAAGCGCCCTGGCTTGGCTTGAAAAACACCAATCTGAAAGCATGATTCAAAACTTATGGGCCCCCTTGAGCCAGGCAATTTTAAGCACGCCCATTGAAATAGCCTCGGCCCAGCTTTTGATTAATACTTTAAAGGCCTGCTTTTCTGTTAAAAAACCAGAACTTTGGCTGGCCAAGCAAGATTTAAGTGCTAGTTTTGTCGATCCTGCCTTGGCTTATATTCTGCGAAAAAATGGGAAAATTTTTTATAACCAGCGCGTCTTAAAAGTTAGCCTAGAAAAATTAAAAGCATCTCCATTTTTGATTGAAACCCGTGATAAAATTTATCAGGCTGATATTATCATCAATGCCCTGCCCCCTTGGGAAACCCAGAAATTATTTCCAGAATTAAAATTGCCAGATTTCAAATTAGAAGCCATTCAAACCATTTATTTAGAATACCCTAGGGAACTTGGGCTTAAATATCCCATGCAAATTTTCAAAAACACAAATTTCAGTGCTTTAAGAGATTTGCCCTGGATTTTTGATCGGGCTTTTTTAGGACAACCTAATATTTTAGCCTGGGTAAACAGCGGCACTGATGTTTCAACATTTCCAAGCCCTGAAACAGCCATGCTTGAGCTGAAAGCCCTGTATCCCCATTGGGGCCAAGCCCTGCGCCACAAACGCATCATAGAAAAAAGAGCGGCTTTTCAGGGCAGCCCAGAACAAGAAGCTTACAGACCCTCTGTTCAAACAAAAATCCCCAATTTATTCTTAGCAGGTGATTATACGGCGAATCCCTTTCCAAGTACCCTGGAGGGTGCTGTTTTATCTGGAAAATTATCTGGGGAAAAGGTATTGCTGAGCCTTGTCTAAAATATTCGCAGGAATCCAGCTTTTGACATGTTTGGCCATTTCCTGAAAATGTGGTAGTAATCCAGACTCTTTGAATACGGCATTTTGTTCTAGCAATTCACTGACATTTCCTTCCATAAAAACAAGCATAATGGCAATGGCCAAAGCGCCTCGGAAAATACCAAAAAAGAAGCCGATTAATTTATCTGTGGTCGAGAATCCTGTTGCAGTCACCATTTTACCCATGAAATAGTTAATAAAACCACCTACGACCATAGTCATTAAAGCCAGGGATAAAAAAGCAAAAATAATGCGCAGCACTTCGATGCCCACAAAACTAAAATACACAGACACCGGTTGGCAATACAAAAGACCAATCACCATAGCAGCCAACCAAGTCGCCAAAGAAATGGCCTCTTTGGCAAAACCACGCACGGCCCCCATGATTGTTGAGAATCCAATGCTGCCTAATATACCAACATCTATCCAATTAATAACCATTTTTTTATCCCTCCTGATATTTGCTGATATTTACTTAAGCATGCAGCAATTTTGTTAAAATTCTATAAATACAGGCTTTGAGTTCCCTGCGATCGACGATCCTATCCACCGCGCCTTTTTCCAACAAAAATTCGCTGCGCTGAAAACCCTCTGGTAAAATTTCACGCACCGTTTGCTCTATCACCTTCGGGCCTGCAAAACCAATCAAGGCCTTGGGTTCTGCGATGTGGATGTCCCCCAACATGGCCAAGCTGGCTGAAACGCCCCCCGTGCAAGGATCCGTTAACACAACAATATAGGGCAGGCCCGCAGCCCTTAAGCGTGCTAGTGCCGCACTGGTCTTGGTCATCTGCATCAGGGAAATCAGGGATTCCTGCATTCTGGCCCCCCCACTGCTTGCAAAACAAATCAGGGCTTGTTTATATTTTATGCAATGATGTACTGCTGTTACAAATTTGGCCCCCACCACGGCACCCATGGATCCCCCAATAAAACGAAACTCAAAGGCCAAGGCGACTATATCTAAACCATGGATTTTGCCTTGCATGGCTATAAGGGCATCTTTTTCACCGGTGTCTTTTTGGGCTTGGGCCAAGCGATCCTTGTATTTCTTGGTATCTTTGAATTTGAGGATGTCTACAGGCTCTAAATCTGCTGCCAGTTCAATTCTAGACCCTGAATCCAAAAAACCATCTAGGCGCTGGCGGGCTGTGATGCGCATGTGGAAATTACATTTGGGGCAAACCCCTTGGTTTCTTTCTAAATCTGCATGAAATAAGAAAGAGTTACAATCCCCGCACTTGGACCAAAGGCCCTCTGGAACTGCTTTACGCTGGGTTCGGGTTCTGATTTTAGAAGGAATTAATTTTTCAAACCAACTCATGATTTACCTATTTTTAGATTAAATTTGGGTTAAAGTAGTATAACACGATTAAGGCCTGAATCTGGCAAATCATAAAAAATATTAGTTTTTTAACTAACTTTTATTGATCTTAAATTTCTTCAAGCCTAAGCTTCAAGCCAATTTTCCATTTCTGAAACTCCCTACGGCTGAAGCCGAGGGGTTCTAAGAACAAAATTGAAAACTCTCTTTGGCTCTCAGAAATACTTGCGCATTTCTTACAGCATCCAAAGCATCATTCTCAACCGATTTCTCTTTAACAAGCGAACCAC
>JBJSZW010000113.1:0-9789 GCA_046090565.1 Gammaproteobacteria bacterium | reverse complement strand
TTTCTAAAATATAAGAATAAATCTTTGCATCATTTTGAACAAAATTAATAATAAGGCCAAATTTTTCGGCGGTATTTTCGAGAAGATCTTCTTTTTGTTTTTTATTTAATTTTAGAAGATAAGAAGGATTGAAAAATGTATCAATATAATTTTGTAGAGTAAAAGAACCTCCCCGCATCCTTTGAATTAAGATATTATTAAATTCTAAACGCTCTTGTGCTATTTGTTTGACTTTTTCGATGGCCTGCTGTTCTTTTTCACAACGAATTTGAAAGGCCCTTTCTTCCTGGAGCTCCAAGCGAAGATCCAGGGGCAATTCTTCGAATGCATTGACATTTGATCGAGGTTCAAGGGGCTCTATGTAATCTTCATCAGGATTTTGTTTAAACATAATTTTATTCCAATTATTAAAATTTATCATAAAATGATTATTTAGAATTTTTTTGGCGAGTTTTTTTAAGTGAGGCTATCATGGCTTGGTATTCTGCTGAGCCGATTTTACCTCCTGAGGGTAATTTTTCGAGGTGTTTTTTATTCAGAACTATTCGTTCTTCCGAGGGGGGATGGCTAGCAAAAAATCCAGCGATCCAATGTTTTTTAGTGCCTGATGATTTGGACCAGGCTAGGAATTTTTCTTGTAAACTTACAGCCGCTTTGGGATCATAACCTGCTCGGCTCATATACAGCATACCGTATTGATCGGCTTCTTTTTCATGGTGTCGGCTATAGGCCATAACACCTAACTGAGCAGCTGTAGAACTGGCCTGCATGATGCCATCGGCATTTTGATGGTTTCCAAGAGAATGGCTCAGCAAAGACAGACCTGCGTTTAGAATGTTAGCTTTTTCAACACTGCGCGCAGAATGTCCTGCAGCGGAGTGGACAATTTCATGGCCTAAAACAGCAGCTAATTCTGCTTCGTTTTCTAAACCGAGTAAAAGTCCTTTGTTAATGGCAATTTTTCCGCCTGGCATTGCCCAGGCATTGGGTACTGAATCGTTTAGGATGACAAATTCATAGGGCAGATGGGGTCTATCGCTAATGGCTGCGAGTTTTTTTCCAATTTTTTGTACATATTGTTCTAAAGCAGTTTGGCCTTGCAGTCTTCCTCCTTGTGTTTTTTGTGAAGCTAAATAATTTTTTCGGCCCATGTCTATTTCTTGTTTTTCAGATAAAATCCGTAATTCTTTTTTTCCTGTAACAGGGTTTGTTCCGCAGCCTGTTAATAAAAAAAAGCTAAAGATTAAAAATAACATTGTAAAACTCCTGAAAGTACTAATATTTGTAGTGATTACTCTGACGTGGAAGTAGATCTTTTAAGCCAATCTTCCGCAATAATAACAGCAGCTTGAGCATTGAGTTGCTGGGCCTGGTTTTTTGTTATTTTACCGCGATAAGGTAAATTCAAAGCTTGCTTGGCTTCCCAGGTACTTAAGTTCTCATCAACCCATTCAATGGACAAAGGGCTATAGGCTTGAAGTGTATCTGCAAAATGTTTGGCTAACAAGGTGAGCTCTTGCTCGCTGCCATCCATATTTAAGGGGAGACCTATAATGATCTTTTGGGGAGACCAATAAGCGAGCAACTTTTTTATTTCAGGTCCCATTTCAGGATTATTCACTAAAGTGGTGAGTGGCTCTGCCGTTTGAGTAATGGTTTGACCCACAGCAACACCTATATGTTTTATTCCAAAATCAAAGGCTAAAATTCGCATTAATTCCCAATCATTCAATAATTTCTAAATAATTTCTAATGAGGCTTTTCTATACTGTAAGGGGAGAGAAGACTTTGCAAGCCAGTAAATCGTTTTTATTATTACAAAAATTAGTGGAGGATAGCAAGCGTCATGCGCGTGCCTTGCCTGAAGAATCTTCTTTGGGTAAAAAAAATTGGCTGGGCATTTTATTTCAGTTGATGAATAAGCGTTGGGTGGTGCCCTTAGAAGAAATTCAGGAAGTCATCTATTTGCCGCAGATTACCCCTATGCCTGGAATGTTAGACTGGTTTTTAGGAGTAGGACAATTGAGGGGTGAATTATTGACTTTGAATGATTTGCAGGGCTTGATTTATGGTGTAGGTGCTCGATCAAACGCTCGTTCCAGAGTTTTTGTTTTAAGGCATGAAGGTGAGTTGATTGGTTTTGTGATAGATAGACTATGGGGGTTGATTTATGCCTCTGAAAAGGACCTGGATTTAAAAGAAGGCGATACAAAAACACAAAATCCAGGTCGTGATTATTATGCCATTGGAAAAGTAAAAGCCGGAGATGCGCAATACAGCGTGTTTAGTTTAAAGAAAATCTTAGAGAGAGATTTATTATGGAATATACGCAGTACGATGTTGTTGCCAGAAATTTAAAAAAATATATTAATTTTTTTGTTATAGTTATTGTTATTGAGTCTTTTTTGAGCTTGTATTGTTTCTTGAGTTTTAAAATGAGTACTCAAAACAATTTGTCTTATTTGAACTTAAATTTTGATATCAGAGACAATCTAAAAATAATAAGGGATCAAGTTTCAAATGTGGTTAAAAACAAATTTGAAAAAACTCAATTGATTAATCATTCACGAGAACAAATAGAGAGTTACTTAGAAATATTAAAAAACGGTTCTGACACGGTGAGCTCTGGAGCTATTTTTAAAAAAACAAATGTTCCTGCTAGCCCAGGAAATATATTGAAAAATGAACTAAATGATTTCTGGATTTCTTGGGAAAATTTAAAAAAAGAAATAGATAATATATTAAAAAACAAGCAAAGAATGATCCAGTTTTTCCAAAACAAAGATCTTCTGCGTAATCAATGGATGGATCTTGGTGTAGAACAAAAAAATAAAATACCAAAAATTGGGGATTTTATTTTTCGCTCTAGTGGTTGGGATGAAAAAATAAATATAAAGCCGATGAAAGAAGATGCTTTTTCTGAAATTGGCTTAAAAAATTTTGTTCATAATTTTAACGAATTTGTAAAAAAAGACGTTCAGGTATTTAATGACAATTTGTTAAGCATGGATCGATTTGAAGAGGTTTTAGGAAGCGAAACTCTATTCAGGCAATCCATGTTGGTTAATGCTTATTCTAATTTGGACAGCACCAATAATAATTATTTCTATCGGTTTTTGTTAAGTTTGGCGTTGATGGTTGTGACTTTGGTTTCAGGTGTACACGGCATTGCTTGGGTTATTTCTCCTAGATTGGAAGAACTGTATAAAATTAATCAAATAGTAAGTATGGAGGCTAAGCAATTGGTGGTTATTTTATCTGAATTTATTCAAGGTAAATTGGGTTATAAGAATATGAATTATACAAGTCCAGCTCTTGAAGCTTTAGCTTCTCAAGTAGAAAAACTAAGATTATTCATATTGAATTTCTTAAATGGGATGAATAAAATTATCAACGACACCATGAAAATTTCAAATAATATAAAACATACCTCGAAGTTTTTGGCTGAAGCCATTGATAAACAAGCCAAAGAGTTAATTGGAGCAACCGCTTCTGTGAATGCCATTACCTCTTCTATCGAAAATGTTTCAGAAAATGCCGGTCAATCTGCAAATGTTGCTGAAAAATCTGTAAACATAGCTAATTCTGGGGTCGTAGTGGTTCAAAATACCATTGGAGGAATGGATAGAGTTCGGGAACAAATTCAGGAAACGGCAAAAAAAATTAAGCGTTTGGGGGAAAGTTCTCAGGAAATTGGAGATACCGTGTCTTTGATTGATGACATTGCAGATCAAACGAATATTTTAGCCTTGAATGCAGCCATTCAGGCGGCAATGGCAGGGGAATACGGCCGTGGTTTTGCCGTGGTGGCTGATGAAGTTCAGCGCTTGGCAGAGCGATCAAGTCGAGCAACAAAGGCCATTGATACCATGGTCAAAACTATTCAGTCCGATATTAAGCAAGTGATTGTGGCCATGGAACAAACCACCAGCGAAGTGATTCAGGGCTCTAGATTGGCTCAGGATGCAGGTGTGGCTTTGGAAAAAATAGTGAGTGTTTCTAAGCATTTGGCTGATTTAATTCAAAATATTTCGAATGCTGCTCAACAACAGGCTGTGACTTCGAATAAAATTTCTAAAACCATGGGAGTTATCCAAGGTATTGCAGCGGAAACAGCCTCGAATAGCGCTGTTGCTGCTGGATCGTTAGATGGTTTGAATGATTTAGTGAATCAACTGGTTGATCAAATATCAACTTTTAGTTATGAACATGACTGATGAAGAGATTTTAGGAATTTTTTTTGAAGAAGCTCAGGAACTGATAGAAAGTATTTCTGCCAGTTTAAATGCATGGGCCTCAGATTATAAACAGCTAGAACCTATTAAAAATATAAAAAGAGATTTGCATACTTTAAAAGGCAGCGCCAGATTCGTAAAGAAAATGCCTTTGGCAGAAAAAGCGCATGAACTAGAAAGTTTTTATGAAAGTTTGATTGAGAAAAATAATTTGGATGAAAATGATTACCAAAGATCTTTGGGTCAACAAACGGAATTGATAGAAAGTTTAGAAAAAGCAAAAGCGCCTAAGGAAACAGAAGAACAAGATTCTAAATCAGAAGACAATAAAAAAACAAAACAAAAAAAAGAATACTTGAAAATCAGGGCGGATTTGGTGGATAATTTGAATAACTTGACTGAAGAATTTCATATTAATCTTTCAAAAATTTTTCAAAAAAACATGGTGGTTAGTAAACAGCTGATTGAATTTGAAAAATTATTCTCAAAAATACAAAACAGCATCAAAATCATACTGGTTAAGGTTAGCTCTGAATATAAGAAATTACTTAAAAAACAACAATTTAATAAAAAAAACAAAAATTTAGATTTAGAAAAATACACAGAAGTTTATGAGTTAAGTTTAAGTATGGAGGAAATCATTGGAGATATTGTTAGTATTTGGCACAATGCCCATGAACAGCAACAAATACTCGATCGTTTAGTGACAGAACAGCAAAGAATTGGTCATAAAGTACATGATGATTTAATAAAAATAAGAACAACTCCTCTGAGTATTATTGTTCCAAGACTAACCAAGTTAATACAACAAGTTTCAACCTCTCTGGGCAAGAAAGTTAATTTTTTAACCAAAAATCTGGATTTAGAAATAGATAGAAAAGTATTCGAAAAATTACTGCCAGCACTCGAACATTTGATTAGGAATGCAATTGATCATGGGGTTGAACTGCCAGAACAAAGATTAAAAAACAACAAATCCGAGATAGGAAATATTAAACTGACCGTAGAAAAAAAACTCAATGAATTTTTGTTAGAATTATCTGATGATGGGGCGGGAATTGATTTAGAGAAAGTTTTAAAGAAAGCCAGAGATTTAGATTATTTAAGACAAGATAACAGGAATTTAAGTGAACAAGAAATTTTACAATTTATTTTTCTGCCAGGATTCAGTACAAAGCAGGAGCTCACTGCCATATCAGGAAGAGGGATTGGAATGGATGTGGTTGCAGCACAAATAAGCAGTATTGGTGGTGAAATTAATATAAAAACAAGATTAAAAAAAGGGACTAGCTTTGTTTTGAAAATTCCATTGGCGCTGTCTTTGGATCGGGCCGTTTTTTTTTCTATAGGCGAACAGATTTATGGTGTGCAGTCAACTAATATAGTGGGAGTGTCTAGAATAGAACAAAAACATTTGCCTGCACATCTAGGGGCAAATGCTGTAAAATTTCAATATGGCGATAAAATGTATCGTTTAAGATTAATGTCTCAACTGTTAGGTGCAAGTTTGAAAACCAGTATTTTAAATACAACACACTTACCAGTTTTAATTTTAAAAGCATTAAATTTAGATGTGGCTGTTGTGGTTGATCGAGTTTTAGGTAGCCAAGAAGTCACTATAAAAAAACTAGGCAATCAATTTTCTGAATTACCAGAATATGCAGGGGCAGTTGTTCGTGAATCTGGCCAAGTGATTATTATTTTAAATACAGCACAATTGCTAACCAAAGATAAAATAAAAAAAATATCTAATGAAAATCAAAACATTGAAATTATTCGATTTTCAGTCGAAAAAAATCCTGTTTCAATAGAAAAAAAGAATTATATTTTAGTGGTAGATGATTCGTTGACTGTCAGAAAAGTAACTGCTAATCTACTAGAAAAAAATGGATTTTTGGTTAAAACAGCAAAGGATGGTTTAGAAGCTTTGGAATTGATTGATGAAAATAGCCCGAGTTTACTTGTATCTGATATTGAAATGCCAAGAATGGATGGTTTTGAGCTGGTTGAAACATTGAAAAAAGATTTATTATTAAGTCATATTCCTATTATTATGATTACTTCTAGAGTGGGAATCAAACACAGAGAAAGGGCTTATGAATTAGGAGTGAATAGTTTTATGACCAAACCTTATGGAGATGAAGAGCTATTGCAATTGATCAAGAGATATACTTATAGTAACTCAAGTAGTAGTTTGAGGTATGAGTAGCATGAACAAAATGATGGCTTGTCATTTAATTGATTTTGGAAATCATCCAGTTTTATTGCCGAATACAGTGATTGCGGAAGTTTTACAAATTGTTGATTTTCAATCATTGAAAGCTTCAGAACTTTCCTGGAGAGCAAAAAATATTCCATGGTATAATGAATATTTATTATTTAATACAGGTCTTCTGACTGAACAAAAAGCTAAAAAATGGTATTTGGCCGTTTTAAATAATGTGATCAGTCAACCCAAACATGATTTTGTTGGTTTGGTTTTTCATTCTCTACCATCTTTGGTTCGAATATTTCCTGAAGCTTTAAAAGATACAGAACATCATTCCGCGTTGAATTCAAAATACATAGAGCAAACAGTTATCTATAAAGAAAAAATTTGTTATATTTTGAATCTGGGGCTTTTATTTCAATAAAGTAACGTTTAATTCAAGAACAGAAACATCGCCTTGATTTTGCAATTGAACTTGTACCTGATCAGAGTCTATTTTTAAATAGCGACCCAGAACCAATAAAAGCTCACGTCTTAGTTGTTCAAGCAATAAGCTATCCAGTGGTTTTGAATCTAAAGCCCTCTGGTGTGCAACCAAAATTTGTAAACGCTCTTTGGCTACTTTAGCGGACTTTTTAGGCATCCAATTAAAAATTTCAGTCAAGCTCATATTAGATCAATTCTTTAAAAAAACTCAAATTCTTTAGTTTTTTCCACCAAGCCATGTCTTTTAAAGGATCTAGTCCCAGTAACTTATCAACGGCTTGTTGGTAGGCAATACTGGCATCACTTCGCTCATCCAACGTGACAGGGATACCACGGTTGGAAGCATTTAAAATAGCTTGAGATTCAGGAATAATGCCTAAAAGGGGGATAGCCAAAATATCTAGAACATCGTCTAGGCCTAGCATTTCACCTCGTTTGACTCTTTGGGCATCATAGCGAGATAAAAGCAAATGCTTGGGCATATCCAGGTTACGTTCAGCACGTTTAGAACGGCTGTTTAAAATTCCAATCATTCGATCGGAATCTCTTACGGAGGAAACTTCCGGATTGCTCACAATAATTGCTTCATCGGCATGGTACATGGCTAATAGGGCTCCCTGCTCAATACCCGCAGGCGAATCGCAAATAATGAAATCAAAATCTTTACGCAAATCGTTTAACACTTGTTCTACACCTTCAGCATTCAAAGAATTTTTGTCTCGAGTTTGCGAAGCTGGAAGAATAAATAAATTGGGTTCACGTTTATCTTTAATTAAGGCTTGATTCAAATGCGCATCGCCCTGAATAACATTAATAAAATCAAAGACCACCCGACGTTCACAGCCAGTGACCAAGTCTAAATTACGTAAACCGATGTCAAAATCAATGACGACCGTTTTAAAACCACGTTTGGCCAGCTCGGCTCCAATGGCTGCACTGCCGGTTGTTTTTCCAACACCGCCTTTACCAGAGGTCACAACAAGTACTCGACTTTCAAGTTTCACAATTTGCTCCTAACTCAAATCAAATTACAGGGGTTTGATTACAAGGCCCTCTTCATGCCAAGTTATTATAACAGATTTACCCCAAAATTGAGTAGGAATATCTTCACTGAGTTTATAGCTGCCTGCGATAGATATTAGCTCGGCCTGAAGGTGTTGGCAAAAAATCATGGCTTGACGATTACCTCTTAGACCGGCCAGAATGCGTCCTTTAACAGTGGAATACACATGAACATTGCCGTCGGCCATGATTTCTGCACCTGGGCTCACCGTATTTAAGAGGATCAAATCGCTGTCTTTTGCATAAATTTGTTGTCCTGATCGCACAGGAGTCATCACAGTTTTAGAGGCAGTATAACTGGAGCTTGGTGTTTGTTCTTTTGATTGAGATTGATTAAGAAATTCAATGATTTGAGCTTGGGCAGAAAATAAAGGGATGCCTAGAATATGGGCGTCAACCTGAATTTTGGGATGATTTGTTTTCAGAGCAACCAATACCAAGTCGAGTTTTTTGAAACAAGCGATCAAATCGCTTAAATTAAGATTGAGGATTTCTTTGGTTTTGGTTAAATCTAGAACAATAGGTGCTTGATTAAAAAATTTAGGAGCCTGACCGATTTTTTCGCGTAGTTGTATTTCTAAGCTATTCAGATCCGGTTCCAGTAATTGCAATGTTGTGATGGTATATTGACCACTTTTTAAGCTGAAAGTTTGTTCGGTTTGGCAACTTTGTAGCATTGGTATTAAGCCTGTGAGTCTGTTATTATTCTGTATACTCGTAAATCCTTCATTCGTCAAATTTAAAAATATATGTTAGTTAATTAAATTTTATGGCATCAAAAATAAAAAAATTCTTAATTCCTGGTCTTATTTTTCTTAGTGTGATTGTTGCCAATGTTTTGCCTCGAGGACCTTCCAATTTTTTAGAAGCTAAAAAAATAGTTAGGCAATTATTTAAAGATCAGCCCTATACGTTTTATTGCGGTTGTGAATACAATTCAAAAGGCTTTTTAAATACTCAATCTTGTGGGTATAAAGCACAAAAAAAATGGGAAAGAGCAGAAAGAATAGAAATTGAACATATCATGCCGGCCCATACTTTTGGTAAAAATTTACCCTGTTGGCGAAAAAAAGATTGTTTAAGTACCCAAGGCAAAAAAATTAAAGGCAGAAAATGCTGCCAGGCCATAGACGCCAGATTTAATCAAATGGAAGCAGATCTTTATAATTTAGTACCAGCCATTGGTGAAGTGAACTATACGCGTTCAAATTATAAATTTGCGGAGCTATCCCATATTCAAGTAGGCTTATTTGGGGATTGCTATTTTAAAGTAGATTTTCAAAAAAAACTCGTAGAACCAGATTCTAAACTAAAAGGATGGATTGCTAGGGCTTATTTGTATATGTCGGATACTTATGCACTTAAGTTGAGTGACAAGGAAAAACAACAGTTTTTGACATGGCACGAGGCTTATCCGCCAAATCGTATAGAAATTGATTGGGCTCAAGAAATTTTTAGAATCACTCGAAATAAAAACCACTATATTTTAAATGGAATCAAATGAATTAAAAGAAATAGTTCGAGTATTTTCAGGGCCATTGAATTCAAATGATAAAATATAATCTGCAGCAGGAAGATCGGGATGATTTTTGGGCCATTCAATAAACCAAATCGCTTTTTGATCCATATAATCTCTGAGGCCGAGGTAATCGAGATCGCTCAAAGTATCCATTCGGTATAAATCTAAGTGTAAAACAGGGGGGCTAAGTTGCAAATAAGGTTCAATGATGGCGTAGCTGGGGCTTTTTACAATGCCTGTGTGCCCTAAACACTTTAAGCATTCTCGTACAAAAGTTG
>JBJSZW010000112.1:0-13987 GCA_046090565.1 Gammaproteobacteria bacterium | reverse complement strand
GTTAAATTGGGCCTTATTGGGTACTCAATCCGGGCAGGAACTGTCCGAGGTGTGGAGTGGTTGTAGTTTGACCACGTTGAAGCAAGAAACTCCATCTATAATTTTATTGTGAAATAAAATTTAGATGGCGTAGTTCATTTTAGATTTTCAGATAAGCGTTAATAAGCATTAACCCGATTAGATCACAAATAAAGCTGGCTGTAAAGGGGGCTTGCTGCTATAATGTAGGAGTTATGAGCGTAGCGATTGATCCTGAAAGTCTGGTTCCCGAATTAAGTGCTGTTTCTGAAATGTTAGGCACACGTTTTACATTTAAAAATCAACCGATTAGCTATGAGCGTGTTTTTGCAAACAATGGCCTTTTGCCAGCGATCATGCGGCGAGCGGAACAATTATGTACCTTCTGTTTTACTTATGGTCTAGGTTTGACTTTTGAGCGTTCTGAGGCTGCTTTGGCAGGAGTAGTTTTACAAATGGACGATGTTATTCCAAAATCACTGCGCATTCTCTGTGCTTTGGATGTTTTGATTGAGTTGATTCAACAATCGCCGAATTCAGAAATTGTCGCTTTGGATCAATTGGCTAATGATTAATAGAAATTTTAAGCGATAGAAAATAACAGATGGCTCAACCAGGTCAAGATGCAGCAGGTAAAGGCGATGAATACAAAATTCTTTGGGTGATCGCCCTCGTTTTTGCTCTTTGCTTCATTATTTGGCATGTTTGGAAGGACGAATTGCTTTATTTTTTTGTGGCGGTTCGTAGTGTTCAGTTATGGATTTTAGATGCGATTTTAACGCCTTTTAATGCAGGCTTTGAATTGCGCTTAGCCAAAGAAGATTTTGATTCTTTTTTAGATACAGAAGGTTTAAGTCCTCGAGATATTACCCCAGAAATAGCCATGCACATTAGCATTTTGGTGGGCGATTATTTTCGTTTTCCTGCAATATTGATTTTAGTGGCATTTGCTGTGCGTTTGTATTCGAATCACCCACATTCTCGTTTTTGTCATAAATTTAACGTTAATACTTTATGTGAAAGTGAAAAAATACTTTGGCCGCAAATTTCACCTGTATTGAAATTGAATTTGGTGAATGTTGATTTAGACAAGGGGCCTTGGGCCATGGCCATGTCGCCCATGCATTATTGTAAGAAAAATAAATTAATAACCACGCAATTGGTTAAGCCTACGGGTGGTTTAAGTCAAGATTATAAATTTCGTGCTGTTTTAAACAAAAATCGTACTGCTTTGGTTTTAAGTCAGCAATTAGGAAGGCCCTGGCAGGGTTTTGCTGCTATGCCGCCTCAGCGTAAAGCGATTGTAGCTGTTTTATTTGCAAGAGGTTGCCGCGATACAAAAAAAGCACAGGAATTAATCAATCAATTTTCAATTTCAATCACCAAAGGTGAATTGGATTTAACCGGTGTAGATGCCTTGTGGGCCAAGCATGAAAAACATCCTCAAGTACAAAGAATTTGTAAACAACATGCTTATGAACTCACACTCACAGCTTCAGCCCTACAATTTGCTAGAGAAGACGGGGTCGTTGCATCCGCTGATTTTTTATGGGTAAAACCCATAGATCGAATCTTTTGGTATACTCTGAATTCAATTGGTAGACAAACACCCTTTGTGGAGGTCGCTGGTGTTTTTGCGCATTGGATTACAGAGTGTGCGATAAAAAGGCCTTTGAGTGTTCCCATGATCCAAGAAGCAGTGATTGCCATGGAAATAGCCACAGATGCGGTCATTTACGTTCCTGATGAAGAAGAAAGACAAAGATTGATTGACGAAGCCACAAAAATGGAAAACAGCTAAATGGCGATAATACGGGGAATAGAAGGTAAACACGAACATGCCGCAAGGAATCTGGCCCGAGATACTCGCCCCTTAGGCGTTCGTGTTGCAGAGGCTATTACCAAGCCTTATTTCATTGTATCAATGACTTTTGCTGTTTGTGGTTGTATTTGGGCCTTGCCTTATTTAGCAGATCTTTTACTGGTAATAGGATTATTGTATTTTTGGTTTGTAGCAACAAGGCCTCTGAGTTTGCCTTTTCGTATGCCAAAATCAGCTTTCGTTGCTGATCCTAATAATCCTCATCCCGTTCATGGCAAACCCCAATTAAGTGATGGCATCTCTTTTTTTGGAAATGATAGAACAACCTCAGAAGAGTTATGGTTTGATAACAGCGATCTTAGAACCCATGTACTTATTTTTGGATCAACGGGAGCAGGTAAAACGGAAGCCCTGGTTTCAATTGCTTTTAATTCCTTGGTACAAAATAGTGGCTTTATTTACATTGATGGTAAGGGCGATAATAGCCTATTTGCCAAAGTATTTTCTATGGTACGCAGCATGGGGCGAGAAGATGATCTGCTCTTAATTAATTTTATGACAGGTGCTAGAGATGTTCTAGGCCCTCAAAAAACACGACTTTCCAATACCATGAACCCTTTTTCACGGGGGTCTTCCAGCATGTTGGCCAATCTGGTTGTGAGTTTGATGCCAGGTAATCAACCCGGTGGAGGGGGAGATGACATGTGGAAGGGTCGGGCCATTAACTTTGTGGAATCCTTACTCAAAGTATTGGTGGCAGTGCGCGATGCTGGACATTTGCTACTGGATGCCAGTACCATTCGTGATTATTTTCAGCTTGAAAAATTAGAACAAATTGTTATAGATAAACAATTTCCAGTCACAGAAAGTCATAGCGTGCCTTTGGATTCTTTCCCGCCCCAAATTCTAGAACCTTTGTACAGCTATATCATGAACTTGCCGGGCTATAATAAGGCTAAGAAATTTAACCAAGCCGGTGAAGTTCGAGAACAGCATGGCTTTATTACGATGCAGTTAACCCGTGTCATGGGTTCTTTGGCGGATACTTATGGTCATATTATTCGTACTAATTTGGCAGAAGTAGATCTAAAAGACGTGGTATTAAATCGTAGGGTCATGGTGGTTTTATTACCAGCTTTAGAAAAAGCCCCTGATGAACTATCCAATCTAGGGAAAATTATTATTGCTTCTTTAAAAGCCATGATGGCAGCAGGTTTAGGGGATGAAGTAGAAGGTGACTATCGAGATGTGATTTTACGTAAGCCTACCAATTCGCTTTCGCCATTTACCTGTATTATGGATGAATATGGCTACTATGCTGTACAGGGCTTTGCTGTTGTGCCTGCTCAGGCCCGTTCTTTAGGATTTTCGGCCATTTTTGCAGGACAGGATTTACCGGCTTTCCAAAAAGCATCCAAAGAAGAAGCAGCATCCATTGGTGCTAACTGTAATATTAAAATTTGTATGAAATTAGAAGATCCTCAGGAAACTTGGGAATATTTCAATAAAGTAGCCGGTGAAAGTTATGTCACGAGTGTGAGTGGTTTTGAATTGGATGCTGGCAGTGTTTCTATGAATTACATGGGGAATAAAAATGCTTCGATTGATCGTCGCCAAAGGGTTGATTTGTTGGATTTAAAAGATCAGATGCCTGGTGAAGCGCATATTTTCTTCAAATCTAAAATTGTTCGTGCGCGAATGTTTTATGCAGCGCCAAAACCCGTAAAAAAAATGCGAGTGAATCAATTTTTAAAAGTCGCATTGCCTCTTGAGCCTATTTTAGTAGATATTGATAAGCGCCTAAAAGCATTTCAAAAAATATTTGAATCCAATAAAATAGAATTGCCACAATTAAGCCTAAACGAGGATGTGTCGGTGGTAGTCAATAGTTTAGAAAGCATTGAAAATCAACGATTAACACCGCAAGAACAAGGTATAGCAGCGTTTATTGCACTTTTAGAAAAAGAAGTAGGTAAACAAAAAGGTTTTAATTTTGCTTATGAGGCGCCACCACCGACAGATGAAATGTCTGCCTTCAACTCGATTATCGTAACTCCTATGGTGCGCCAAATGATTGGTGAAGAAAATGTAGAATTTTTCTCTTTGCCCTTGATTCGCCGAGGTTCTACCATTGAAGATTTAAAGCATATCGAACGATTGCTGGGGCAGCCTGAACACACAGCCAAACGCTTGGCAGAAGGAATAGCAAAAGACATTGAATTAGTCACAAAATTTCCGCCGGATGGCGTGAATCCAAAAAGAGAAACCAAATTGGTAGAACAGGAATTAATTGATTTTATCCAAAATGTCACAGGACAAGCGCCAAAAGCCCTAGAAAGGCAAGATTTGATTGAAGAAGAACCGGAAAATTCAGAATTGGATCAGAATTTAGGTAGTTTTAATTTTGATAATATTGATTTAGAAAATTTTAAACTGGAAGATTTAAATTTAAATTTTGATGATTTAAATGAATTGCCAGATTTACCAGATTTAGATGATTTTGAGAAAATGCTCAATGAAGTAGATGAAGATGAGCAAGAAGAAATCGAAGAGGATGAAGATGAAGACGATGAAGACGAAGAAGACGAAGAAGGCTCTTCACAAGGAGACAAAGGGTCTTCCTAGCTAGACTCAAGTGGTGCCCCGGGGCGGATTTGAACCGCCGACCTGTCCCTTAGGAGGGGACCGCGCTATCCAGCTGTGCCACCGGAGCAAAAAAGTTTAAGTACAATAATTGTAAATAAGAGAAAGAAGAATCCCAGTTGTTCCAACGATCAATAGGGCTTCTAGCATGGAAAATTTGTTAAAAATATAGTATTTTTTTAGGCCCAACTTTCTAACGAAGGTTGAATTGCTTGTATGGTTGCTCATATTATTAATCTCCTTAATAAATGAATAAAGTATTATATTTGGGTTGACTATAAAATTCAATGCCTGAACTTTATGAGCCAGGCAGACAAAGCCCCAAATAACAGGAGGGGAATGCTTAAGGTTATCCAGGGGGTCATTTGATAGTGTTTGCCGATGGGTATTAGAATCCCATTGAGGCTGTGTAGGGCAAATCCCAAGAGAATACTCAATACAAGACGGGAACCCAAGTGATTTTGGCGAATGGGACCAAATAGAATGGGAATAGCAAAAAAGACCATAGCCATAATATAAACAGGCTGAAACACTTTAGTAACCAGAGCAAATTCATATTCAATGGTGTCTAGTTTATTTTGTTTTCGTTCTTGGTAAACTTCCATTAAATTAGTAAAGGGCAGTCGTTCTAGATGTTTGATTTGTTGGGTATTAATAATATCTGTTGAAATAAAATCAGATTTTTTAAGATGGGATGCTGCTAAGTTTGTAATTTCAATTCTATTTGAACTTAGGCTTGCGATTTTAATATTTTTTAAAATCCAAATATTTTTTTCTGATTCAAAATAGGCTTTTTCAATAGAAAAAATAGAACGTAATTTTTTGGATGCATCAAAATTAAATTGAATAATATTCTCTAATTCGTCTTGTTTTAAAACTTGCGCAATAAAATACAGCGTATCGTCTTTTTTAAACCAAGCTTGCCCTGCATTTTCTAAAGCTTTACCTCCGCTCATTGCAATGGAACGTTGGGTTTGAGCCCATTGTTCTAAATGTGGGGCGAAGCCTTCGCCAATGAGCAATAGGCCGAGCAAGAGCGGAAGATTGCCCAATAGAAGGCTCCAGCCAATTCTAGGGATCGAAAATTTGGCGGTAGTTCTGACCACTGTAATTTCTGCTTCTTGAATCAAATGATTCAAACATAAAACAGTTCCAATTAAACTAGACCATTGAAGACTGGCATAAAGCTTTCTTGGAATTAAGCAAATCAAGTAGGAAAGCATTTGAAACGGGCCGTAATCGCCTTGTCCCAGAAATTTAAGTTCATGAATCAAATCTAAGATTAATTCTAAACCCAATAAAGAAAGAACGACCATCAAGATCATAAAAAAATTTATTTTTGCAATGTATTTATCTAGAATAAGCATTATTTTTAATTGTATAAAGGGTAAAAAATATAAAAGAGCATAGGGGAGCCAAATGCATGCTAAACATGATGGGAATGCCATAATGATTGCTCGCAAAGTTACGGCCTAAAATCATTAAATTATAGTAAATCAAATAAGCGATCAAAGCAGGTAAAAATTTAGAAAAACGCCCTTCTCTGGGAGAAGTTTGAGATAGAACAAAAGCCAAAAATCCTAAGAAAAAAGGACTCAAAGCCAATTCCAAACGCCACTGTAATTCTATTTTGGATTCACGATCCGAATTTTTTATTAAATCTTGAGTAGATTTAAGTTTAATTTGATTCAAAGCAGAATTTTGTTTTTGTTGATCCAGGGATTGTCCATATTCAGAGAATGCAGTTTTACTGAATTTTTCTCCAAAGGGCTGCCCTTCGTAACGAAAGCCTTCTTTCAGAGTTAAAAATAAAGTTTGATTTTCATTTTGTTTTTTTTCTAGACTGGCTGTTTTGGCCTGAATCAATAGTAATTCAGGTTTATTTTGAGAGGGTGGCTGAATAATTAATACATTTTGAGGTTGTTTAGCTGAATTTTGATTTTCGATGTAAAAAATTAAATTTTCTTTCCCAGGAAAATTTTGAAAGCGCCCAGGAGTTAGCGTTTGAAGAATGGTAAAGGCTTCTCCTTCTGCGATTTGTGATTCGCGGTAATGTGCAGAATGGGGTAAAATCCAAAAACTAAAAAGTCCATTGATAAGCGCCAAAATAGCGCCAATTTTGAAAATAATTTTGAAAAAAAATACAGGCCCAAAACCAGAGGTTTCTAAAACCATCATTTCTTGTTCGGCATAGAGTCTGGAAAACGCAAAAACAGCCCCAAAATAAAACCCAATGGGTAAAATAATGCCAATAAGCTCCGGCATATACAGGAGAACCAATTTACCTACCCAGGTCATAGGAATTAAGCCAGCAACAGCTTTGCTTAAATAGCTAGACAAGCGATTTGCCAGTGAAATCAAGAGTAAAATACTGGAAACTGCTAAGGTGTTTTTGTAAATTTCTTTTTGAAGATAATTTTGAATAATCATAAAGATGAATTTAAAATCTGTTCAGATAATTCTTTAACCCAGAGTGGATCGGCGTTCAAACAGGGTAGCAGATATAGGTTTCTTCCTCCTACTTGGGTCCAAGTGGATTTTGCTTGAATTCCAATTTCTTCTAGAGTTTCAAGACAATCACTCACAAAAGAAGGACAGGCAATCGCTAAATTGCGAATGCCCTTTTTGGCAAGTGCCTGTAAGATATCTTCTGTATAGGGAGGGATCCAAGGAAGACGCCCTAATCGGGATTGAAAACTGATGGTGTATTGTTCTGGTTGAAGACCAAGTTTTTCTGCTATTGCTTTTGCGCTGGCATAGCATTGGGCCCGGTAGCAAGCCAGGTTATTGACTGTAGCATCTACAGGGGCACAAGGGTTTTTGATATCACAGGTTTTTCCGCAAGCCAGGTTTAATTTTTGAAGTTGGCGTATCGGTAGGCCATGAAAACTAAACAGATAAAAATCAGGAAGTTGATCGGGTGGTAAATTATTCAAATAACTTTGATAAACCCCTGTACTGGCATTAATGAAAGCTGAATTTTGATAAAATTGGTTAAAAAGGGTAAGTTTAGGTAAATTTAAACGGCCCCTTATGGATTGAAAGATTTGATCAAAAATGGAGCCTGTTGTAGCGCTGGCGTACTGAGGGAACAGTGGTAAAACAATCAATTCAGAATAAGGGCGAAGATCCAAATTTTTTAAAAGGCTTTCTAATTTGGGTTGGCCATAGCGCATTGCGAGTAAGACATCAAAATTTGAGCCCAGTGCTTGTGCTAGAGCGCTTTGTAAATTTCGGCTGTGAATCAGTAGGGGAGACCCTTCCATTTGCCAAATACTGCGGTAAGCATGGGTGCTTTTCCGGGATCGAAATGGTACAATAAACCCGTTTACCAGGGCTTGTCGAAAAATCCAGGGTAGATCAATGACTCGAGGATCGCTTAAGAACTCTTTAAGATACTGGGCAACTGCCAGAAAAGAAGGGGAATCAGGGGTGCCTAGATTAACTAGGAGCAGTGCTTTTTTTGCCATAATCCGAGCATTATAATCAGAAAACGATTAAAAAACAATGAGAAAACAATGAATTATCAACATCGATTTCGGGCAGGTGATTGGGTAGATGTCTTTAAACATGGGCTGCTTGTATTTTTATTGGAGTCTTTTTTTCACAAAAAAAATCCGGTAGCAGTCTTAGATTTATATGCAGGTCAGGGGCTTTATCCCTATCAAGAGACTTTGGGTCTTGATTTACAAGCATGTTTTCGTAAGTATTTGCCTGCTTATTGGTCAAAATGTGAGTATTTTTTGAATCAGCGCTTGTACCCGGGGTCTGTTTTTAGTTTGGCGATTAACTTAAGATCTCAGGATCGTTTAATAGCAACAGAATGGGTGCCTGAAATTGCCCGAATATTAAAAAAAAATACAGCTAAGCATAAAAATGAGTTTTCTGGTAAAGTTTGGACGACCCAGGGGGATGCAGCTTCTGTTTTATTGGCTGCCCTACCCCCTAAAGAAAGGAGGGGTTTGATAGTATTAGATCCTCCTTTTGAAGATCCAAAAGAGTTTAAACAGCAATTAAGCCTCTTAACCAAGGCCTTGAAAAAATTTCCCCAAGGTGTTTATGCTTTTTGGTACCCTTTAAAAGAACGAACACCAGTGAATAAATTTTTAAGAGAGCTGCGAACAGTTTTGGCAGAACATCGCATAGAGAAGCTCTTAAATGTTGAAATAGGTATTGATCAACCGAATTTGTTTAAACTCGATGCCTGTGGCATGGTGGTGATCAATCCTCCCTGGCAATTGGATCAAAAAATAAAGCCCTGGCTTCAAAGTTTGATTAAAACAAGTGTCTACACAAAAGGGGCAGGTGCTTATTTTAAAATTTTGTGTTAGCATTTTTAATTTAAATCTTGGAAAAATAGGGGGTGATTTTGTCTATTATAAAAATATTGTTGGTTGATGATCATGATTTAGTACGCAGAGGCCTAAGCCGGCTTTTGTCTGATGAACTGGGAATTGAAATCATAGGAGAGGTTGCATCCGGTGAAGAAGCCATAACCTTTGTACGTAAAACCGAACCAGATGTGATTTTGATGGACATGAAAATGCCAGGCATGGGTGGTTTCGAAACTTTGATGAAAATAAACAAACTGAATCCTGCTATAAAAATTGTTATATTAACCATGTGTGAAACTTATGTGCTGGCCTCAAAAGCAATGCAATCTGGTGCCATGGGGTATTTAAGTAAAAGTTCAGCAATTGGTGAAATTGTAAAAGCAATTCGTATAGCTTATCAAGGCCGTAAATATTTAGGATCTGATTTTGCGCAACAATTGGCTCTGAACAGTTTTAATCCAGCAGAAAAAAATCCTTTGGAACAATTATCAGAACGTGAATTGCAAGTTTTGTTGATGTTGTCTAATGGTTGTAAAATACAGGAAATTTCAGACAAATTGTTTTTAAGTCCTAAAACTATTAATAGCTATCGTTATAGAATACAAGAAAAATTCAATGTAGATTCAGATTTGGAAGTTTTACGTTTGGCCATGAAATATGGTTTAACTGAAGCGGAGCCAGTCTGAACTCTGAATTTTTAAAAAAATTAGCCGGGGATTTTCCAGAAAACCCCGGTGTTTATATTATGCGTAATGCCCAAAGTAAAATTATTTATGTGGGTAAAGCAAAGAATTTAAAAAAACGGGTTTCTAGTTACTTTTTAAAAACGCCAGATCCAAAAACAGAAGCGCTTTTAAAACAGGTTGTTCATTTAGAATTTACGATTACTCGAACGGAACAAGAAGCCCTTTTACTAGAAAATAATTTAATTAAAATTCATCAGCCTAAATACAATATCATATTAAAAGACGACAAGTCCTATCCCTATTTGGTTTTGGATCTAAAGTCAGATTTCCCAAGAATAGCCCTTTATAGAGGAAAAAGGGAAAAAGAAAAGACAATAAAAACAAAAAATTCGGTGAGTGAACATCGCTATTTTGGACCCTATGCCAGTGCCAAGCAAGTACGAGAAAGCATGGATTCTATTTTTAAAATATTTAAAATACGTTCTTGTAGCGATCTTTTTTTTAAAAACAGAACAAGGCCCTGTTTACAGTATCAAATTCAACGCTGTTCGGCGCCTTGCGTGGGTTATGTTTCAATAGCCAATTATGCAGAAAACATTCAAAATTTAATCCAATTTTTAGAAGGTTCAGATCATGTTTTATTAAAAAATTGGCAAATCCAAATGCAAGAGGCCTCCAAAAATCAAGATTACCAAGCAGCAGCAGATTTTAGAGATAAAATTCAAAATTTAAGACAACTTCAAAAAGATCAAGTGATTTATAACCATTGTGGAAATTTGGATATAATAGATTGGATACAAAGACCAGAATGTTTAATTCTGATTATTTTAAAAATTCGAAACGATAAATTACAAGGCCTAATAAACTATAGCGCTGATTTAGAAAATGCCTTAGAGCCCTTTAATATCCAAGATTTTATGACAGGAGAATACCAAGTTTATCAAGGGCTTGAATCTGGCGTTAAAGTCCTATTTCGGGAAGATTTAAAAAACTCTAAAAATAAAGAGTACCAAAAATTATTTGAGATCATGGATTTAAATTTGCAGGAAGCTTTAAAATCATACTTGGAAAAACGAAAGCCCAATCACTTGCGTTGGCAAGATTTAGAAAAAGCGCTCGGTAGAAATTTTAATAAAATGCACTGTGTGGATATTAGCCATCATCAGGGGGAGGCCACGGTAGCAGCCTTTGTTGTATTTGATGCAACAGGCCCCTTAAAAAAAGAATACCGTAAAATGCAGCTGGGAATTCCAACAGGAGGAGATGATTATGCCGCCTTGGCTTGGGCTTTGGAAAAATATGCATCAAATGGCATGGCATTGGAAAATGATTTAATTTGTATCGATGGGGGTAAGGGCCAATTGGGAGTGGCCTTGGCTTTTGCAAAAAAATTAGGTTTAGATGAAAGCAATTTTATAAGTATTTCCAAGGGGGAGGGCCGAAAAGATGGTCTAGAAACCATTCATTTGCCTAGAGGTGGCGTTTTGGATTTGGAAAATACCAGGCCAGCTTTTCATTTGTTACAGCATGCGCGTGATGAGGCCCATGCTTTTGCCATCGGTTATCACCGAAAACAAAAAAATAAGAACAGATTAAAATCAATCTTAGAACAAATCCCAGGCATTGGTCCTAAAAGAAGGCGCTTGTTGTTGGATTATTTTGGTGGCATTCAGGGTTTAAAACAAGCCAGCATAGAAGAAATCACAAGGGTGCCTGGTTTTAATAGGGATTTAGCCAGGCGCTTGTATGAGCATTTAAAAGCTTCTTAACCCTAAAGAATTAGGCCAGAATCTTTTTGGTTAGCCAAGCCGCAATGGGAGACCATAGCAAACTAATCGGAAAGGCCATCATCCAGGCTTTTAGAAACACCAGAGGCCAAGCCGCTAAAAAGCTGATTTCAGTTGGAAGATTCAGCCACGTGAAAAAAGCAGACATGGCAGCAGCCATGCCACCAGACATAAACAGGCTGAACAAAATTTTAAAACGCATCGAGGTCATCATAAATTGTAAATCTCTTCTTAACCAGTGATTAAATTAAATGCTTTTGGATGAGGCCTTTGCCACTCGGATCTTGTCTTTGCCATCTATAATGATTACTTCATCAAGTTCCGGATCCTGAGCCAATTCTCTTAGGGCCTCATCTGTTAGAATGGCTTGCTTTTTCATCTGATCATAAAAGGGCGTCGATCTTCGAATGTTTGTTGGGGTTACGGGTTTTGGGTTCTCTGTCTTCAGTGGAAGGGCTTTAATTGCCTCAACAATTTTATCTAAATGAATAACAGAAATTCTGAATTTGTTAAAAAGTCCTAATACTTCAGTCAGTAAAGGCAGAAAAAGCAGTTTATCCTCAGATAGGATATTTTTTGTATCGATGATCTTTTTTAAAGTATCTAACAGATTGGCATAAGCTTTTTTAATAATAACTGTGTATTTTCCGGATTGGCCAGGGTTAAAGCCATGGGTTTGAAGCGCTGCAGAAATGCTTTGTAAATAATGCATGGCAATAATTGTTTGGTTGGCTTTTTCGGGATTAGAAATGGCGCTTAAGTAGAAATAATCCGCCAAATGCATCCAAGATTCAATATCTGAAGGATCACGCGCCAAAGCAGATCTAAGAAGGTTAATCCCTTTTTCAGGATCCTGTTTGGTACCCAATGCTTGTAAATAACAACGACCTAAAATGGCCATGGTACAACATTCTTCAGGATCTAATTCATGCGCTTTTTTGAAATGTATAAAAGCGGCTTCAAGATTAACCTCCGTTCCCAATCCTTGAAAATAGCAATAGCCTAGATTATGGGAAGCAATCGCCAGCTTAGGATCTAATTCAAGGGCTCTTTTAAAACAATTAAAGGCATCCTGCATATTGTTTGATGTTCCAATTGCATTTTGGTAACAAGTTCCTAATGCCATAAGAGCCGGGGGATATTGGTAAATATGCAGGGCCCGAAAGTACTTAAAAACACGTTTTTCATGATTTTGTTTGAAAAAATGAAGCATGCCTCCAGCCCATAGCATATTTTGTTCTTCTAAACTTAAGGCTGCGCTTTTTGTAGCTTTTTGGTAAAGAATTTTGGCCTGGCTTTGAATGGTTTTAATTAATTCTTTCGAAGCTTTTTCATTTTGAAATAATGCTTCTAAATTTTTTAATGTATACATGCCTTGTTTCCTCCATGCTGAGCTATTCTGTACTTTTAGCGTCTTAAATGGCGTGTGGGTTCAATGGGTTCCCCTTTGTAACGAATTTCGAAATGCAAAATCGCCTGTTCTCCCATCGTAGCAATAATTTGGCCCTTATGCACCTTGTCTCCTTCGCGAACATTTAAGGTTTGGTTATGAGCATAGGTGCTCATGTAATCATTGCTGTGCTTTATAATAATCAAGTTACCATAATCTTTAAGGCCATTGCCACTGTACATCACGGTTCCTTCTTCACAGGCGGCAATTGGGCTGCCTATTTTGTTGGCAATATCAATGCCCTTGTTTTGGTTACCGTCGAATTTGCGTACAATTTTACCGCGTAGAGGCCAACTGGCAATGAAATTATTTTTTGCAGCTTCTATTTTATCGTTAGAGCTATTGCTAGAATTGCTGCCAAAGCCTCCAAAATTAAAAAGGCCTAGGGTTTTAGAAGGGGTATGTGGCTTTGCTTTTGAAGCCTGTGAAACTTGGTTTTGTTTGATAGGCTCGGATTTTTTAGGGCTAAAATAAAGCTTTTGGCCGACTTTGATGACATAGGGCGCCGGAATATTGTTCAAGCGTGCAACTTCTAAATAATCGTAACCATAGCGGAAACAAACGCCGAATAAGCTTTCGCCATTTTGAACGACATGGATGCCATTTCTGGGGCCATGGGCCTGGTTTTGTTTCTTGACCCATTGAATAGGGGCTTGATTGCCGCAACTGCTTAAGCCAAAAACCATGATCATGATCAAGCCTAGCCAAATAGCTTGTAAGAATAAAATTTTTCTTAAGCTTAGTTTCTTAGTTGTAGCATTAGACATAGATAAATTGCTCCAGCAATGATTAAAAAGAGAATAATGGGGCCGCTGTATTTTCGAAACAGGGTTTCAATTTTTTGGCCATAGCGCTTCGTGATTAAGGCAACGAAGACAAGCCTTAAAGATCGACCCAAGAGTACGGCAGGTCCGAAATAGAGTAGATCAGCCTGCATCACCCCAGCGCTGATGGTAAAAAATTTGAAGGGGATGGGGCTTAAGCCACCCAAAAGAGGCGCCCAGACAGGGTTTTCTTGTAGCCAGGCAACTGCCTTGCTGTATTGATCCAGCCAATTAAAATAAGTCAGCACAGGCTCAACCAAGGGTTTAAATACAAAAAAGCCCAAGGCATAGCCCAAAAGCCCACCAAAAAAAGAACCCAAGAGCATAATAAAAATATAAAGCCAGGTTTTTCTGGGATGGGCATAAATCATAGGAATAGCCATCACCAAGGGCGGTAGGGGTAGCATGACAGAATCCAAAAAG
>JBJSZW010000111.1:0-3914 GCA_046090565.1 Gammaproteobacteria bacterium | reverse complement strand
ATCGCCCGCCAGACCGAACTCGTCCTCGACAACGTCAAAAAAGTCCTCGCCGCCGCCGGAGCCGATTTTTCCAACGTCGTCAGCTCCCGTGTGTATTTGTCGAACCTCACGGCGGAAAATTTCAAGGAGATGAACGAAGTTTACATCCGTTACTTCGGCGACTCCGCCCCCTCCCGCGCCACCATCGGCACGCAACTCCTCGGCTTCGACGTCGAGATCGAGTGCGTCGCCTGTTTGTAAAAAGCCCGCCAGTCGGCGCGCACCAGCGCGATGATCCCGGGAAACGCGCCCACAGTTCGCCTGCTGAATCTTCGGTTCACCCATTATTAGGCCCTGACGCAAAGTCACGTGGCCTTGCTGGGTGATAAAAAGCAGGAAGCAAGATGAGTTATTCAAACGAAAAAAATCTGAACCAGATTATCTCAACTTTCGGGACATTTTTTTGAGTGTTTTTGCCAACTGGCGCGTAGTTGCGGCCATATTAGGATAGTTCAGTGTGTTAAAAGTGTCCGTTGGCAAGTGATAATTTGGATTTCTGTAAAAAGCCGTATCGGTGAGCATTAGTGCCGGATACCCTACATCCCAATAGTTAAACTGATCGGAAAGGCGAAGTTCAGGCGCTACTAAGGGAAGAATTGGAACCTTAGAACTTGCAGACATATACTGATCACATGTTTTCAAAAACTCGGCTGATTGCTCATCGCCCACTAAAGCTAAAAAGTTGCCCACATCCGGTTGAATACCCCGTTGAAACATCAAATCTGAAAGTGCAGGCAAGACATTCTGATCAAACTCGGGAATCTCTTGAGATCCGTGTTCATTTGAAAAAAATCCTAAACTTTCCAAGCAAATCATGCCTTCGATTTTGTTTCCTTCCTCGCGGCACATCTGAGCGTGAATATAACTGCCCATTGATTCCGTTGAGAAAAAAGGGGGCTCTTCGTTTACAAATGCAACAAAACGAACGCTTCGGCGGGCTTCTGGTGATTTAGTTAGCAAACGAGCTATTTCAAGCATCACCGCCACAGCGGATATATTATCATCGGCCCCAGGCGAAAATTGAACTGAATCATAATGAGCGCCAACTAGATAGTGAGGATTATCGCAACCGTAAAATTCCGGGAAAACGGCTTCGATGTTGTAACAAAAATCATTTTCAACATTACAATGGATTAATCTTACTTCCATTCCAGTTTGCTTAAAGAATTCAACAATGGAGCGCATGGTCCATGTTAGCATATTCTTATTATTTAGGAGGTTTTTATCTGCAGAGGCCAATTTCTGCACTATATAAAAAAGACGTTTTTCCAATGATTTTTCCTTTTTAATAGCCGTCCACTTTGCAGCAACTGGAACAAATTGATTGACAAAATTTTTTCCAAGATGGCTTTTTAATTTTTTAGGTATAGTGACAAAGTCTGATGCGTCATAAAAGAGGGATTTGATTTCCTGCTCCAATTCTTCTCTTGGAAGAGTCAGCGTGTAATTCGTCAACCAATCACTGACAGCCCCTATTTTAGCGGCGTCAAAAAGATTTTGGCCAGATGCCGACCTTTGAAAAAGCCGCTTCGCTGTTATTAAGCCTTTGGGCAAGAAAGGCAACTCGCCTGTGCGAGCTGCAATATGCAATGGGGTATCGCCAAATTCGTCAGTTATATGAATATGGTCAAAAAGAAGTTCTTCAGAAATGAACCGGAGCTCTTTTTTTCTCGCAGGAATATGTAATCGGATAAAACTGCCAGACTCTAATTCAGTAAAAAGAACTTGGAAGGGATGAACATCTTCATCATAATCATCACCGATCCCAACCAATCGCGTATCTGCGATATATTGAAAGAACTCATTCAAGTCTTGAAAGCAACAGTATTTTTCCAAAACATCATATTCGAAATATTGGCAATTTTCAATTTCTATATCCTTATCCTTGATATCTACTTTGAAAATGTCTGTAATCTCGAACCATCCGTTGTTATCCATGAGCATCTTGACGAACAATAGGTCCCCAGGCAAATTTTGAACCGTCTCCATGAAGGATACATCAATAAGGGTGGGAGATATCACGTTGAAAGCGACAGGTTGGCCGTCTTGAACTTCAGAAATCGCATAATGGGGATTCTCTGGTATCATATATTCACCAAATGAATTTTTAGGAAAACAAAGCCCTGGAATTTCGACTGTAATGTTGTGCCTATTGTTTTCAAAGCTGGCTTTATCTGTATTTCTTGCGCCTATTTTATTTATATTAATAAGATTTTCTTTAAAAAGGCGTTCAGTTTCTTTAAATTCTTCCAGTAAACTTTTGCTATCTTTATATTCCTCTACGGATGGTGTCGAGCCTTTATTTAACTCATCGTAGTAGCTTAATATCCGAGCTATATTTATCTTTTTCATAATTCTTAATTAATTTTAATTATAATAAATTCTTTGGACTTGAGTGTATCGTGATCAATTACAAACCAACCTTCACTTCCGCACCGGCATTGCCAACTTTCCGGGGGGCTTTTAAAATACACCCAATAATCCTTGGAGTTAAGATTGGGCGCACTGCCACCCAACTTACTCTTTAAAACAGCTTCACCGCTTGGGCATGCAGCAAGTTGCCTTGGAATATCAAGGATGTTTTTAATGAGACCTTTAAACTTCTTACGATGTTCGACTTGATAAGTTCGCTGACGCTCCTTGAGGCGGCCAACATGTTCCAATAGTCGAACAACTCTATTGGTTTCTGTTTTGGTAAATGAGCGGAAAGGTTGCGGTTTTGGTGTTCGGGATAGAGTTTTATTCATCGCATTCATATTTATTTAGGTTTCTTTTTCTCATATCAAATTAAAGCATTTCCATCCAGAGTCTTCCCAGCCAGTTATTGCCAATCCAAACACCATTTTCGAATTTCATACCCCAAAATCCTGCGGATTCTCCTGATCTTTCTGTAGCATTTTCAATAATAATGGCATCTGCAGGTAGGGCGAGGAGTTCAGATTTTAGTTTTGGGTGATTTTCCAACTTTAAGCGGAGCACTTTTCTCATTAAATTCAAGTCTTCGGAGGAACGCGGCGCAATGACCATCTGGGCATTATACCGCTTGGCGACCATCTTTGCAGACATGGGAGAACCTTTGGAGAGAATGGCGCTCTGGATAACGGGATCATTAAAACGACTGCATTGAAAGTAGTGCTCGCATGTGGGATAAAGTTGCCCGCCAGGTATGCGAGGCACTCTTAGCGCATGGGAACTCATATTACCTAACCAACCATAGGGCTCGACAATTTTGCGGAATGCCACTACAGCATGATCGGTAGGAGATATTAGTTCAGGCCAATTCAAAAGTATTGTTTTCATTAAAATGTCTTAAGCAGCCAAAGCCATCCTCTCTGCGGAGGAACCCGGAATATAGGAGATAGGTGAAAAAGATTTACTCTCGGAACCAACGGGGACCTTAATTTTCAACTTATCAATCAAAAAATCAAAACTCCTATTTTCAAAATTCCAAATACTTTTTTCCAAATAAACATTTTCAAACCATCCGCTAAAAATCTTATTTTTATTTTTACTTAAAATTCTATTAAACCTTTTTAAGTTATTTTTATCTCTAAAACTCTGAACAATACTTCTCTCTCCACCAAACTTCATACAACAATACAAAACATTAATATTTTCAAAATAATTCACACTATTATTAACTTTAAAACCAAAACTATCATTTAATAAACCAATATATTCCTTATTATTACTATCAATAAAAATACAATTACTATCAATATATTTGTTAGATATCATCAAATGAGGCTGCCATTTTTTATGTGGAAACTCAAGAAAAAAGTTTTTGGAGCGGTGTTGGCAAGGCGAGGAACCACTCACCCCGCTAAAATGGGTTTTAAGGCATGAAATTTGGTTGTATTGAACGATTTGATCCG
>JBJSZW010000110.1:0-6704 GCA_046090565.1 Gammaproteobacteria bacterium | reverse complement strand
TATTAATAATTTTTCTAACATCTTTTTCAAGATAAGTTTGAACATAATTACGATAATTTCTTAAAGGATTCAACTTATCTTTATAAATTCTAGGATAAAAGCCATTTAAAATATATTCATCCAAGGCATAGTCCATTCCCGCCTTAGACAACTCCCTTATACTTAAAGGGAATAAATTCAAGATGGCATTACGACCCGCCAAAGATTGGGCTATTGCCGCATGCAATTCTAATTGATGGCTACCCGTTAAAATAAACAGGCCTTTATAGGGTTTATGATTAAATTCCAAATCATCTACCAGTACCTGCAAATAAGACAGTAGTTCTGGCACCCTCTGTATTTCATCAAATATAGCACCCGTTTCATATTGCTTGATAAACGTCACGGGATCTGCCTGAGCCATGGCCCGGATATCTGGCAATTCTAGATTCACATAGGGTTTTGATGCAAAAAGTGATCGAACCAAGGTGGTCTTACCAGACTGTCTAGGCCCCAAAACCGTAACAACAGGGTAATTACTAGCCAAAGCCAGGCATTCTGTTGCAATATCTCGTTTAATTTTTAGCATTCTTAAAGAGCCATCCTCATACAAAAATGAAGTATAACTTCAAAATTGTATAGATTCAAGACTACTGACCGGCCTATACAGAATCGTATATCTTTCCGTTACCCTCAGTGATTCCCTTATTTTTAGAACAGAATTTAAGTGGATGCACAGAAGTGTCTCCAACAACGAACCTAAAAGCGCTTTCCCCCTTTTTCTAACATTTTCAAAAAAACCTAAATAAATTGGTAAAAACAGGTTAATTATTGGCCAGAGCCAGGCATTCTGTTGCAATATCTCATTTAATTTTTAGCATTCTGACGCGTCATATTCATACAAAAAGATTGTACTATAATAAATCATAAGATAATTAATATTATAACAGTTGTTTTTTAAAGCAATAAGTATTACTCTTAACAGTAAGAGTAATACTTAAGAGGTGTTAACATGTATATCACCAGCAAAGGCCAGGTTACCATTCCTATGGAAATACGCAATCAATTTGGATTATTACCCCATACCAAAGTACGTTTTATCATCTCTCATGGGCAGATTATCTTGAAAAAAGAAGATCCTATTCAGGGCGACCAACACAATCGTGGCAAGCACTTAATACAACATTTACGTGCCCGTGGAAATGTACAATTATCTACCGATGAAATTATGCAATTGACTCGTGGAAAATGATGAAAATTCTGCTCGATAGCAATGTGATTTTAGATCTTTTTACAGAAGATCCCGTTTGGTTTAATTGGTCCGCTCAAACAGTGGCTCAATATGCCGAAAATCATATCTTGATTATCAACCCCATTATTTATGCTGAAATATCCATTCGATTTTCAAGCATAGAAGAGCTCGAAGATTTGTTGTTAGACACTTATTTCGAAAAAATAAATTTACCTTGGGAAGCCTGTTTTTTAGCTGGAAAATGCTTTTTACAATATAAAAAATCAAATGGCAAAAAAACAAATACTCTACCCGATTTTTTCATCGGCGCACATGCTGCAGTTTCTAAATTTCCGTTAATTACTAGGGACATTAACAGATACAAAACCTATTTTCCCAGTGTTGAATTGATTCATCCTTAAATACTAATTTTAAGGTCTAAATGTAAAACCTACGCGCATTAAAGCACTGGCTTTCAAAGTTTCGGCTAAAACATAGCCTTTTGTTTTAAAGCCCAATTCGGCATTCAAGTCAAAATCATTGGTAATGTTATAACTTCCAAGAACAGAAGTACTTAAACCAAATTTATTTTTGGTTCCAGCGGTATTTTGGGCTGCACCCAATAAACGTGGCTGATGCCAAATATCCATTTTAGCGCCCAATTTTAAAGCTTCCATTTTTTCTAGGCTTACTAATTCTCTGGCTTCTGCCCCCATGCCCCAGGATTTTTTCTCACCGGTTTTGCCGTATTTGAAATAAGCCTGAATCACATTGCTGTTGGGTGTTCGAAGGTAATTTAAAAATTGAATTTCCGTGCCATAGGGCGTTAACTGATTTCTAAAGGTTGGTAAATAGCTATAGCCTGCAAATTCTAAACTAGGATATTGAAAGCCCTGTTCGCCATTCCACAAATATTTTACAATATTATAGGTTCCAAAAAACAAAAAGGGATCCAAAATATCGATACTGGATCTTTTACGAAGTTTAGAGCCTGTCATAACCTGTTTCTCATGCCAGTTATTCAATTCGCTTACATAGGCCTGAATATCGTGGCCTGATGAAAATAAATTACGCTCGTAACGGGTACTCATCACATAGCGTGTTTGATCGTACCAAGCATGCAGGTACATTAAAGATTCCCGAACATCCATGCTTTGCTGCTCTAAAAACTCATTGCGAATTCTATTCCCCAAAACAGTATTGGCTTCTACTCCGCCTAAGTTAAATTGCATGCGTTCATGCGGGTGCAATGCTAAGTATTTAGCGCCACTAAAACTCACCGAGCCTGAATTAAAGCCTACGCTGTAGTTACTAATCGGCAAATTAAACTCACGGGCTCGGGCCCCATGGCCAAAAACTTCGTGTTGATGAATCATTAAAAAATAACTTAAACGCGATTCTAATAAGGTTTTGAGCACGCGCCCACCAATCGCATAGTAAGCTGTATTGCCTTGGCTGCTGGGAATCCAGGTGTCGTCTAACCACATGTAGCTTCTATAGAGCGCATGGTTTAAATCTGCCCCTGTAAAAGCTGAAAAATCCCGATCAATGCTAAGTTTTAGGCTGGATTTGGCCTTGTAATTTTCCGTATCACTCGTATTAAAATTTTGAGATTCTAGCGCATCATTCTCGTTTGAAAACATGGCTGCGGAAGCCAGACTAGTACTGGCTGCTAATGCTAATCCTATCAAAATCTGATTGAAAGACTGGATCTGTCTCATTTTTAACTTTTCCTCTTTTATTCTATCGCTAAACGATAGGCCTCTTCTTGGCTGCCTGCTTCTAAAAATACCCCTGGCACCCGAGCAAACATGCCTTTCAATTTTTCTTTTTGATTCATGAATAGATCCGAAACAATATCGCATCCACCAATTAATTCTCCCTGGATATACAACTGGGGGAAGGTCGGCCATTTGGCGTAAGTAGGCAGGGTTGAACGAATATCCTGGTTTTCTAAAATATTGACATAAGCGTATTTGACTTCCAATAAATTTAAAATATTGGCGACTTTGGCTGAAAAACCGCACATGGGAAAATCCGGGCTCCCCTTCATGTACAATAGCACTGGATTTTTTTCCAATTGCGATTGTATTCTTGATTCTGTGTCTTGAAAATGCATGCCTTAAACTCCAAAATTTTAGACTTCAGTATACTGGATCCTTCCTGTGATTGCCAGGCTTTTGTGGAACTGTTAGACTGGTGGAATTCAAAATCTCGAAAACATCCAAACCTACAAAATTTAAGGAATGTAAAAGCGATGACTTCTTTTTCTCTCCCCCCTCTGGCTTATGAATTAAATGCCCTAGCGCCTGTATTGTCCCAAGAAACTTTAGAGTATCATTACGGAAAACATCATCAGACTTATGTCAATAATCTGAATAATTTGATTGAAAATCATACAAATTTAAAAGGCTTAAGTTTGGAACAAGTGATTCAAACCAGCCAAACAGGGCCTGTTTTCAATAATGCAGCCCAAGTCTGGAACCATAGCTTTTACTGGGAATGCTTGAGCCCCAAGGCCAGCAAACCTTCTAGTGAACTGCAAAGCGCCCTTGAGAAAGCCTTTGGAAATTTGGATAACTTTAAAACTGAATTTAATAAAATAGCCATGGCGACCTTTGGTTCAGGCTGGGCCTGGCTGGTTAAAGACAGCGCTGATCAAGCCTTAAAAATTATCAGCACCCAAAATGCAGGCACCCCCATTGCCAACCCTGCAGCCGGGCTTGTTCCCCTATTCACTTGCGATGTTTGGGAACATGCCTATTACATTGATTACCGCAATGCACGCCCTACTTATTTGGAAAAAATTTGGGAAATTGTGAACTGGGATTTTATCAACCAAAAATTCAATCAGGCTTAAATTAAACTTATGTCTTTTCTAATCAATACTTACAAACGGCTACCGGTTTGTTTTGAACGTGGTGAGGGTGTCTGGCTTTGGGACAAAGCAGGCAAAAAATACTTAGATGCCCTAGGCGGCATTGCGGTTTCTTTGCTAGGCCATGGGCACCCAGAAATTGTACGTACGATTACTGAACAAGCCCAAAAAGTACTACACACTTCCAACCTTTATACCATCGAAAAACAAGAAGCATTGGGAGAAAAACTCTGCCGTTTGTCTAAAATGGACGGAGCGTTTTTCTGTAATTCCGGCGCTGAAGCCAATGAAACAGCCTTTAAGCTGTCAAAAATCTATGGGCACAAAGTTCGGAATATTATTAACCCCCATGTGATTGTGATGGAAAATGCCTTCCATGGCCGAACGTTTACGATGATTTCCGCTACCGGCAACCCCAAGGTACAAGAAGGTTTTGAGCCCCTGGTACCGAATTTTATTCGTGTGCCCTTTGATGATCCTGAAGCGGTTGCGCGATGTGCAGCACTCTACCCTGAAGTGGTAGCGGTATTGGTAGAACCCATTCAAGGCGAGGGCGGTATTCGCGTGCCTCAACCAGGCTATTTAAGAAAATTACGCGAAATTTGTGACCAAAACAAATGGCTTTTGATGTTGGATGAAGTTCAATGCGGCCTAGGCCGAACAGGCAAACTCTTTGCCTATGAGGCTGAAAATGTTTTGCCCGATGTTGTCACCCTGGCCAAGGGCTTAGCCAATGGTATACCCATTGGCGCCTGTTTGATTCGAAAACCCTATGCCGAACTTCTGCAACCTGGCAGCCATGGCACCACTTTTGGTGGCAATCCATTCTCCTGTTCTGTTGCTTTAAAAACCCTAGAGATTATTGAACAACAAAAATTATGGGAAAATGCAGGATTGCAAGGTGCTTATTTAATCCAAGCCCTGCACGCTAAGCTCCAAAAACTCCGAGAACAAGGCCATGTGAAAGCCATTCGAGGCCAGGGCTTAATGCTAGGCATCGAATTAGACAAACCCTGCCGAGATACTTTAATGCTCGGCTTGGCTGAAGGCATTTTGTTTAGCGTGACCCGAGATAACGTTATTCGTTTTTTACCACCATTGATTATTGAACATCATCATTGTGATCAAATTGCTGAAAATATTTCAACTGTCATTCAAAATTTTTATAATATTTAAGAGAGGTTAAACACCATGAAAGAGAAAGAAAAAGAGTTTTGTTTAATCAATTTAAGCGTTTTCTTACGAGGATTACTTTCAAAATTAAATGACAAATCTACCATGGATGATTTAATTCATTACCAAGATGAGCTTATCATTTTTCAAAAAAAGAATCCTGAACTGGATTTTGATTTTGTAGAAACCTATATTGATCACAACAAAAGTCTCTTCACAACTTTTAAAACGGGTGAACACTCGAATTTTAAAACCATTTTAAATTGCCTCAAAGAATTGATTCACTACCGTTTTATTAAAACAGAATCTGATTTGGCTATTCATACAGCCAACCTTTCTCTTTCCCAATACAAAGACAATACTCTGTTGGGCTACGAAGACGCTTTAGATATATTAAATATCCTTGTTCAATCAATGGAAAGATTAATCAAACTTAATCTTTTTCACTCTGTTCAAGACTTAAGTTCTAAATATTTTAAAAATGAATTAAGCGCTTTAAAAGACTTATTAACAGATACTTTAAGCACTTTAAAGGCTGGAGAAGATCATCAATTTCTATCTCAAGCTCTTGAACTGATATCTTCTTTAAATAAGACTGATGAAAACCTTGCTAAAAAAACAAGCGAGTTTTCAATAAATCATCTTGAATTTAATCGAAGAATACAAACAAAAGCTTACTTTAACGATGACAGCTCTTCGTCAAAATCTTCACTTTTTAATTTAACTGATAAAAGTTTAGGCGTCATACTTCATCAATTCAATAATCGTGTTAAAATTCATCTGATGGCCAATTACAATCCATCTAGTTTTCCGAATATTAAAGATTTGAAAGAAATGTTTTCTTCAGATCAAAAAAGTACACAAAAAACAAAACATTCTGTTTAATACCTATCGCTCTATTTTGATCCAAATGGCTTGTTCTTCAATACCACGGGATTGCGTGCCTAAGGACAGGCCAAGGCCCGTTTGGTTCTGTGAACTTTCTGTTCCCGTAATTTCTAACCATTCGCCCAGTGGAATTTGTAAACTGGTTTGAAGCGCTTGAGTTTTAATTTGGCCCGTATTGCTATTGTACTGGCTGGCCTGAGGCATAATTTGGATTGATACGCTGTTGTTTGCATTCAAAATTGGTTTAATCACCAAGCCCGAAGGTATTTTTTTGTATTCTTGAGTATAGCCCTGGGATTGATTGCTAGGCTCTCTTGAACCCAATTGAATATTCACTTGGGGAGCCAATTGCGTCACAACAGGAACCTCTAGGCTGGTATCAATATAGGCCGTATTGCCACTTAGTACTTGTATTTTTTGAATCCCTGTGTCCTGTCTTTGGGTGCCTGCTATGATGTTTTGATTCGTTTGGTTTGAAGCACGTTTTACATAAATTATCAATTGAACGGGGGCTTTGTCTAAATTTTCAAGCAGTGATTTGATTTGCTCATAATT
>JBJSZW010000109.1:0-3278 GCA_046090565.1 Gammaproteobacteria bacterium | reverse complement strand
CTGCATCTTTCGTCAATAAGGGGAGCAACTTTAGAAAACAGGTCTACTTTGACCTGTTTTTCTTTTTTACGATTTTCCAACTCGTTGAAAATCATATTGATAACCTCGATGGGTTTGGTGAAAATGATGGTTGCATCTTTTTCTTCGTTGAAATATAGTTTTTCATGAAAGATGCAACTCAAAATTGCTTATTCCGACCAAATGGCTCCACCAATCCGGAGCAAATGGCTCCAGTGTATTGGAGTCTATGGGGCTAAGTTATTTTAAATTTTTTGTTCTCAATGATTTTCCTTTTAGTTCAATAAAATTAGCTTTTGCTGTCAATCTGTCCATGAGGGCATCGGCAAGGGTGGGTTCATTAAAATATTCATGCCAATGGGCTGTTGGTATTTGTCCTGCGATGATGGTGGGTAGTTTATCATACCTCTCTTCAATGATATTAAACAAGGCTACCTTGCTATCATAATTCAACGGAGCCATTCCAAACTCATCTAGAATCAGCAGGTTAATTTTACTGAGTTGTTTGCAATACTTCATATAGGTGTTATCGATTTTGGATACTTGAATTTGATTCATAAAGTTCATCAGGTTCAGATATAGGGTAGGTATTCCATGCTGACAAGCATGATGACCAATGGCACAGGCCAAATACGTTTTACCACTTCCGGTTGGGCCGGTGATTAAACTATTTTCTGCTTTAGCTAAATACTGTTGCTGAATAAAATATTGCACTTGGGCTTTGCTTAAGTTTCTTTCTTCGCCTATAAGCACTTCACTCATAAATGCATGATACCGTAGTTTACTGAGTTTTCGAAGTCGTTCTGTTTTGTTGTTGATGCGACTGGTTATTTCTGCATCGGTTAATACCGCTAACAGCTCATGTGCATCAGGCTGAAGATGCTGTGGTTGTTTAAGGATACTACTATAACTTTCACACATGGCGCTTAGTTTTAATTTCCTTAATTGTTCAATGGTTTGTGTTGTGCTCATGATTTTATTTTTTTTATGATGAATAATTTTTTTACCGAAGATTGTTATGTGTAAATGATGTGATGGTAGTTGGCGCCGCAGGCATTAACACCTCCCCCTTCCCCGAAGTTTCATTCCGCCATTTTTCTAAAAGATTTCTTACCGGCTTATAGGATGCAATGTTTAATGAAGCATATTCACTACAAGCACTTTCAATATCTTCCGGAGTAAAATTTCTTTTCAGAGATAATAATCCTTTACAGGAATCATAAGAAAGTTGCTCATACGGTTTTGACTTCAACAACTTCTCCATGTACATTTTGGTGAAGCTTCCTATCTTCTGTGCTTCATTTACATAATGCTGCCCCGACCATTGTAAGTGATCATGATAGTCCTTGTGATGAGGTGGCATATGCTCCTTGTGCGTACTATGTTTATGTGCACTACGTACTCGCTCATGGGTTGCAATACATTCGTTTTTACTGTTGTAAATACGAACCAGCGTTTGTGTAAACTGAACACTCACCTGCTGTTTGTAATACTGGTAAGGCACACTATATTTATGCTTATCCATTCCTAGAAAAATGTGATAATCGTTTTGCACTTTGGCACTGCGCTGACAAATCACTTCAAACGATGCATCGGGTAAAGAGCGCATCTGTTTTCTTTCTTCTTCAAACATATCCAGCCTACTATATTCTCTTCCTTGAAAAAACGTTTGGTTCATCCTTTTCATTTGCTCCACCATAGCCAGGTTCAAGGCTTTCAAACTGAAGAACTCTTCGTTACGAATACGAGCATGTACATTACGATACACTTGCGAAACAGAATTTTCAACATGTGGTTTATCTTTCGGTTTACCGGGGCGAGCCGCTTTTAATACCATCCCATAATGTTCCGCCAATTGTGATAGTAACACGTTGAAGGTAGGTTCATAGCGATCTGATTTTATAACACCGCTCTTGAGATTATCTGTTTTAAGTGCTTGTGGAAGAACCCCTAATTGTTTAATCATCCAATTAACACCCGATACAAAATCCGATTGTTTTTGAGAAGGAAGAGCCAGGGCCAAACTATAACCACTAAAGGGAAGTGTAGCCACCAGCACTTCTACTTTTATCTTCTCGCCGGTTTCTTCATCAATGTAGTGAAGCCCTTCACCAGCAAAATCCAGTTCTAAAAACTCACCTGCTCGATGATCCTGTGGCATCGATAATTTCTTCTCCTGTTGAAAACGACTGATATGAAATGCAAACTGACTATACCCATATCCCGAACTATGTTGCTGAAGATATTCTTCCCAAAGTAGCTTGGCTGTTACGCCAGTACGCTCCAGTTCTCGGAGATAGTATTCACGGTTTGCCTCCAAAACCACAACCCGTTTCCCGGTGTGCGTAGTTTCTCTTGGTTTATGTTCATTGATCAACGAAACGAACTTCTCTTCCGGCAAGGCAAGGGCTTGTTCCAAGCTATAACCTTCCGATTCAAAAAGTGTTTTATAGCTTCGGATACTGCGTTTATGAACGCCCAATTCTTTAGCTATTTTGTTTTGAGATTCTCCTTGGTGTAACCTCCTTAGAGTTTGTTTAATGCTCATCATTTGAAGTAATTTATTAGCCATGCTTAACACTAAGCATGTACCCTTAAACTTCAAAACACCGGAGCCATTTACGTCGGAATGTCCCGTTCAACTGGAGCCATTTACGCCGGATTGACACACCTCTTCACCGGAGCCATTTGCGCCGGATTGGCAGAACAAAAATTTCAATTAATAGCTAAAACTCTTATCCATCTTTTCGTTTTTAGGTGGAGCCATTTAGCCGGAATGGTGGAGCCATTTGCTCCGGAATAATCACCATATTTGATACCCGCCCCGACGAAGTGAAATTTCGTAATCCCAATGATGTAGGATTAAAGCTCAGTAATTTTCTGGCATTGGATAGAAGCTACCACGGCAAGGGAATGCAAAGTTTTAGCAAACTTGACAAACAGGTTTTTGAAGAATTTGAATATGATCATGCCAAACTTCACAGAATCTGAGCCATTTGCGCCGGAATGTAGGAGCCATTTACTCCGTAAAAATAATTGAATTGATAGGGAAACAAAGACGTAAAAGGAAAGAAGTAATGAAAACGCTGAAAATTCGTGATTGTGATGAGATGCACTTGTAGGAAGTAGTAAATACTCCTAAGAAAAACCTGTTATTTTATATAATCATACTTATAACAATTCAAAATATTTAATAACATATTCTAAAGCAATTTTCTCTTGTTCAAGTCTCCAGTTATTTGTTTTTAAAATCTCGTATA
>JBJSZW010000108.1:0-4914 GCA_046090565.1 Gammaproteobacteria bacterium | reverse complement strand
TTGGTTACTCAATCCGGGCAGGAACTGTCCGAGGTGTGGAGTGGTTGTAGTTTGACCACGTTGAAGCAAGAAACTCCATCTATAATTTTATTGTGAAATAAAATTTAGATGGCGTAGTTCATTCCAGGCTTTTAATCAGGGCTTGCAAGAAATCAAAGCCAATGGTAAATTCAAACTCGTATTGAAAAAATACAGTTTAGACCATTAAGCTATATAAGCTATAAAATTTTTGTTCTTGTTGCAGGAGTTAAACACAGATGTTGTTTCAAGCTGATTTTACAATCCCAGCCCTAGGTGCTGATGCCGAGGCTTTAGAAGTCTTAGCAATTCAAACCAAAACCCCCCATTCCATGCGTGGCGATTTTGCCTTTCAAATCAAGCTCCTGCTTAAAAGCGATTTTAACACTCAAAGCCCTTCCCCATTGCCCCTTTTCTTCAATCAAAACGCCCAACTGGTTTTTCAAAAAAACACTTATTTTTCAGGCTATATTGCAAATATTAGCAGCTTTAAAAAAGACTTCAAAGGCTGGATTTTAGAACTCGAATTTTGCAGCCATTTGTACAAATTAAAAACAAAAAATAATCCCAGCGTTTTTACGCAACAGGATTTAGAAAGCATCCTCCTGCAAAAATTATTGGGTTATTTCAGCCCCCATGAAGTTTTTATAAGCACCGAAGACAGCAAAGTTTTAAAAAATTATGTGCTGCCCTTCGAAGCTCAAAAATCAGAATCCGATTGGAATTTTCTGTTAAGGCTCGTAGAACGCTTTGGCTTGTTTTTGATCTGGGATTTTGGCCCCGCGGGGCAAAGCAAACTTCATATTCAAACACAAAGCCCTAGCCGGCAAGCCCTTGCTTTCGAAAAAAACCAGGCCCTACCGCTTTTTAAAAAACAATACCAAAAATACAAAGTCACCATTGGCCAAGTTCAGGAAGCCGATTACGATCCGAAAAACCCCAGCCAGCCTATTTCCGCTGAATTTAAAAACCCAAGACCCAATGCCCCTACCCAGGGCCAATTCTACCATTTCGGTGCCTGTTACACAGCACCTGAACTGGTAAAACATTTGACCAAAATTCGATTCCAGAGCATCCAGGCCCAAGCCCAAGTCTTGCACTTAGAGGGCCTGGATCCTCGAATGCCTGAGTCCGCAACTTTAAAATTGGGTGATTGCATTGATTTTGAAAACCAATCTTACCGAATTGTTCAGTTAAATTACGAATACAACCAGTTGGGTGCTGCACTGGGTGCCCAGCAAGAATCCCCCCAAACCCAGGCCCAAGCAGAAATTAATGCTGTATTAATACCCTCTGAAACCCCCTTTCATTTGAATTTTTCCCATCAATCCATTTCAGAGCCCCTACAAAGCGCACATTTAAAAATGGGCCTAAATACCAGTTTAAATACAGAGGGCCAATATTTGTTTCAATACGATTTTGAACACGAAAATTCATCCCACCTCAGCAGCCCCTGGGTGCATCAAATGCAAAATTTAGCGGATTCGGGATCGAATATCCATCACCCCAATTTACCCGAAAGCAGGGTTCTGATTGGCCACTACTATGGCCAATTGCAAAGCCCCTTTGTTCTAGGCGCCATTTTAGATCCCCAAACCCTTAGCCCCGTGAATCAAGAAAATTCCTCTACCCATCAATTCATCAGCGCTAAACAGCATGGCTGGAAGATTGATGATTCAATAGGCCAAGAAAGCATTTTATTTTATACCCAAGGGGCTCAAAATTATTTTTGGCTGTCTCGAAAATCAGAACAAGCCGGACCAGAACCAGCTGGCATTGGCTTTTATACTGTGGCCTCTGCCCATTTTAAAACCATTCAAAACATAGAGCAGCTCTCTCAAAAAGATTTTTCTGTATCGGCCCAAGGCGAGCTTAAAAAAACAGTGCTGGGACAAGGTAAAATTTTGATCCAAGATTCCAGCCTATGGCAAGCCCCCAGTTTAGAGATTCAATCCAGCCAAAATACCCTGCTTTACAGCAAGGCAACTAAAATTCAGAGCCAAGAACAGCACCTGCGCAATCATAGCCTCCAGAAAAACGCGCAAAACCTATTTAGCCTAAACTGCTCTGGCAATCTATTTCTTAAATCTGCTCAAAATTTAAATATCCAATCCAAATCTGGGGAAATTTTAATTTCCAATGCAGGCTCTAGTATTAAAATCAGCCCTCAGGCGATTACTTTAAATGCTAAAAATGCGATCTATATCCAAGGCCATAAAAGCCTGAGTATTAATTACCAAACGCAAAATCGGAATTGATTTAGGTTAAGCCTCTAAAAATTGAGAAAAATTGATGATGGCTGAAAAATAGCCAGCATCCAGTACGGCATCTTTGACGCCATTCACATGAATCAGCACCGTTCGGCGGGATACATACTTAGGCACTTTTAAACGACGTATTTTCTCTTGAACTTCCGTGATAATATCCAAGCCTATTTCATCGCGTTTGAATTTGATTTCACAAATATACACTGTATCGTGTTTTGTTTGTATCATGTAATCAATTTGGCAGCCTTCTTGCCGAGCTGTTTTCCTTTGAAAATAAGGGCCAGACAATAAAATATCCTCCGGCCTAATGCCCAACAAATGCATTATTTTCTTCTGATTATTAATCACTAGATTTTCAAATTGCAAACCCAGCATGGCATACCAGCCCGGCAAATGATGAATGGAAATATCATCCAATTGTCTTTTTTCAATTTTAAGTTTATTCGGCAAAATATAATTTAAATAAAATCGGGTATAATTATCCCTTAATCTGTATTGGCTTAATATGGAAATATTTTTACTGGCAATACTCCAGGTTGGCTCTTTTTCAATAAATCCACCAATTTCTAGATCATTTAAATAATCCGTTACCTCCCCACCAAGGCTCAAATCCATTGATTTTATCAGTTCCTGACGGCTTGCTTTGTTTTTTTCTAATACACTCACAATACCTTGGTACATTGGGCTGCGTTTTCCATAGATATCGCTGAATATGTATTTGAATTCATCATACAAAGGGCTGTTGGGATTGAAACACAAATTTCTTATATTATTTTCTGCACTTAAGTTTGGATCAATCAGTTCTAAATACCTTGGCACACCACCTGTTACAGAAAGTATTTTTAAAATTTCAAAGCCCGATAAATCATGCGCTTTGGTTTTCCAAAACTTAGAACAATCCTCTAAGGGCAATTCATCGATTGTCATATGCAAACTCGGCCTGCCTAAATACCCCGTACTGCTTAAGATGTTTTTTTCAATCCAAGATGAAACAGATCCACATAAAATTAAAATCAATTCAGGATTTTCAGAAAAATGTAAATCCCAAACTGTTTTTAATTTACCCAAAAAATTCGGATCCCCTCCCGCCATCCAAGAGATTTCATCAAAAATAATAATAACTCTGCCATGCAGGCATTGCTTGGCCAAAAGGGTAAACAAATCGCCCCAATCCTGGGTTCCTACACCAAAAGAAAATTGCTCTTTGAATTGGCGAATAAACTCATTGCGCTGATCTTGGGCTGTTGTATTTGGTGTTGGCGGCAAGCCCATAAAGGTATAATATTTAAACTGCTTGGCAAATTCTTTGATCAAGCGGCTTTTACCAATCCGCCGCCTGCCCCGAATAACAGCCATAATGGCTGATTGACGCGCCAATAGCTGATTTAATTGCATCAGCTCGTATTCTCTTCCTACAAACACTTAATACCCCCAAAATAGGCAATTGTTGATTTTAGGAGGAGTTTATAAGCTAATATTTTCCTCCCAAAACATGCTTTTGTCTATTTTAGGGGAAACAGACAGGAAACACAAACAACCAGATCTCAAATCAAATCCCCCAAACCTGCCCATTCCTTGTTTTCAGGGTAAACAACTCCAGATCAATTTTTAATACTTTAGTGATTTTATTGCCCAGTTTTTTATTCATTTTTAGCATTTACTTCCCATGTACAAATTATTGCTTATTACACAAGAATTTGGAACCATGAGGAATAAATAATTAAGCCGCTTTGTTCGATTGTTCGATGATCCAATGGCGTATCGCATCTGGACATAATTCTAGGCCATTCGGCCAGGCTAAAGCCCCTTCCAGTACAAAACATTTGCCAAATAAATTGCCTCTTAATACTTCTGCCGCTAAATTTTTGGGAGAATTAAAAATGTGCTTCAACGATACCTGGCCTATAAAATTATCATTAAATTTTAATTTTATAGCAAAAGACTCCAGATCAATTTTTAATATTTTAGTTATTTTATTGCCTAGTTTTTTATTCATTTTTAGTATTACTCTAAAGGTTGTATTCTTTTTAAAGTACGATGATTTTGAGCATCATTCCAAGTTTTCATTAAAATAAGCCTGTTAATTTTCATCCATTCCCTAACAAATTTTAAAACCCTATTCGGTAGCTTACCAGCCCATATTTTTGAAGACTTTATTTCTATGATTGCTTCATCATCCCCATACTGCACATGAATGTGTGGAGGGTTATGATCTCCATGATACATCCTGATGATAATACCAAAAAATATAGAAATTACGGGCATATTAAAACCGAACCGAATTGTTTTTTCAATAAATTAGCTTCTTTTGAATCTAAAGTGCCTATTTTTTGAATAATTAACCTGGAATCCAGGGTAAAAAGCTTAAGCCTAATCACAGAGGCCTTGCGAAGACCCGCCTGTTCTAAGTTAGAAATTTTCAGATCCCCATGCCAAGCCTCACGGCCTGAACTCGTGATCATCGCCAAAATTAAGTGATTATTTTCTTGGTTAAATACCGCATTAGAAAGCACCAAAGCAGGCCGTTTTTTGGCTTTTTCTTGATCGGTAAACGGAAAAGGCACTGTTACCACATCAAAAGCTTCATAAATCATCATAGGCCTCATGATCTTCAGCACTGCCCCATTCG
>JBJSZW010000107.1:0-11009 GCA_046090565.1 Gammaproteobacteria bacterium | reverse complement strand
GTAATTATAGGTATAAATAACAAAAGTACCGCCTATTGGAACAACATGCGCGTCGGTGAATTCGGAGCTATAATTCCAGGCAGTTGTTTAAATCAAGCCAGTTCATCGTACCTGTATTTTTGGCCTTATTATGACTCAAGCAAAGATGGGATTTATTTCATCTGTGGTTACGATACAAGACCTACTAGATCCTATAGTGAATTGTCTTTGCTGCCTTCTCCCTGCCGTAACAAACTTTTTGGCCCTAATGTTTAGAGGTATTCTAATAAAAGTTCCGCAATCTGAATGCCATTCACAGCTGCGCCTTTTCGGGTATTGTCTGCGACAATCCACAAATTAATCCCCCGAGGATGGGTAAAATCTTCGCGAAGACGGCCCACATAAACCGCATCGGTTTTATTGTCTTCAGCCATTTGAGTAATCGGACTGGGGTAATTTTCAGGTTCGGCTTTTAAAATAACCCCAGGCGCTTCCCTTAATAAGGCCTGAACTGCTTCTATACTTATTTTTTCTCGAGTTTCTAGATGCACCGCCAGGCTATGACCATAAAATACCGGCACACGCACTGCCGTTGCATTCACCAAAATATCCCCATCTCCTAAAATCTTTTGAGTTTCCCAATGCATTTTCATTTCTTCTTTGGTGTAATCGTTGTCTTGAAAGACATCGATCTGGGGCAGGACGTTAAAGGCAATTTGTTCTGGATAAACATTTTTTTGAACGGGCCTGCCATTTAACAAATCACCCACTTGAGTCACCAGTTCATCTACGGCCTTTTTACCTGTACCAGATACTGATTGGTAAGTAGCGACATTGATTCTTTCAATGCCTACTGCATCATAAATGGGTTTTAAAGCCACAAGCATGGGGATCGTTGAGCAGTTGGGATTGGCAATGATGTTTTTATTTCTAAAATATTGAATATCCCCAGGGTTTACTTCTGGAACAATCAGGGGCACTTCAGGATCCTGTCTGAAATAGGCGCTTTTATCGATCACAATGCATCCCGCCTCTGCGGCAATAGGCGCATAAATTTTCGAAGCCTCCGAGCCTGCGCTGAAAAAAGCCAAATCCACCTGGCTGAAATCAAACTCGGCCACATCCTGAACCTGATGCAGGCGATTTTTAAAAGCGACGCTTTCTCCAGCAGAGCGCTTGCTGGCCAAGGGCCATAATTTGGCAACCGGAAAATCGCGCTGGGCTAGAACTTCTAGCATGATCTCGCCAATCATACCCGTTGCGCCTAGTACGGCAATGTTTAATTTTTTATCTAGCTTTTTATTTGGCTTTTTATTTAGTTTATTAACTGACATATGTTATTCCTAATAGGGGTAGAACTTGCTATAATTATGCAATCACTGAACCTCGGAGTAAATAACCCTACAATGGCCAAAGAAGAACCTATTGAAATGGAAGGGATTGTTGTTGAAACCCTACCTAGTACCAGCTTTCGAGTCCAATTAGAAAATGGACACGTTATCATTGCCCATATTTCTGGGCGCATGCGCAAAAATAATATTAGAATCTTAACCGGAGATCGTGTCACTGTGCAGCTGACGCCCTATGATTTAAGCAAAGCCCGTATCATCTTTAGAAACAAAGACAGCAAAGGCGGAGCCCCTTCTGCGCCAAGTCCTAGTGCTTCAAGCACAATGGCTCCTCAAGAACCCGTGTCTGAATAATTTCAGACCACGGGAATGCCGTGGCTTGTGAATTTCTTATAGCGCGTCTCTAATAATTCTTCTAAACTCAATGCACTGAGTTGATCCAAATGAGCAATCAGCGCTTTTTTCAAACGATTAGACATGTCTTCATAATCCCGATGCGCGCCTCCCAAAGGTTCTTCGATAATATCATCTATGATTTTTAATTGCTTTAATTTAGATGCTGTAATGCCCATGATTTGAGCTGCTTCCGCTGCTTTTTCAGCGCTTTTCCATAAAATAGTTGCACAGCCTTCAGGCGAAATGGTAGCGTAATAGGCGTACTCTAACATCAAAACCCTATCACCCACACCAATACCCAAAGCACCACCAGAACAACCTTCACCGATCATCACGCAAATAACAGGCACTTTCAATTCTGAAAATTCCAATAGATTACGGGCGATGGCCTCGCTTTGGCCACGTGCTTCCGCTCCGATGCCTGGATAGGCGCCAGGGGTATCTATAAAAGTAATGATCGGCAATTTAAATCTTTCAGCCAATTTCGCTAATCTCAAAGCCTTTCGGTAACCCTCAGGATGGGGCATGCCAAAATTTCGAGCGATTTTTTCTTTGGTGTCCCGGCCTTTTTGCTGGCCAATCACCATAACGGGACGTTTTTTGTCTCCCAAATAAGCCAAGCCACCTACTATGGCTTTATCATCTGAGAAAGCTCTGTCTCCATGTAATTCATCAAATTCTGTAAACAAACGCTCCATGTAATCTAGGGCATAGGGCCTTTGTGGATGCCTGGCCAATTGTACAATTTGCCAATCCGATAAATTTTTAAAAGTTTTAAGTGTATAATCTCTTATTTTTTTTTCCAGACGTAAAATTTCATCCTGGATATTGATAGAACGTTCACCTTCTACTAAGCGTAATTCCTCTAATTTGGCCTCTAAATCGGCAATGGGGCGCTCAAATTCTAAAAAATGGGATCGCATATTTTGGCCTCTATGTCTAAAATTTTGTGAACAGCTCACTTACCAAGGGGATTATACCCCAAGTGCCTGAATTTTTGAAAGGCTATATTTAGCTTTCGCCTTGGCGTTCTTGTTTTAAAAAAAGCTCTTTTTCTTCTTCTGTGTCGAAAATTCGTTTTTCACAACACCGGGGGCCCATCATATCGTATAAAAATCCCCTCAAGTGATCCGTTTCATGCTGCCAAACGCGGGCTTCCCAATCACGGAGTATTTTACTGTGGAATTTCCCTTTTTTATCGACATAAGTTACTTTTATTTTGGTGTGACGCCTCATTTTTCCCAAAGCCAAGGGAATCGAAAAACAACCTTCCCAGCCTTCCTCTTCTTCTGAACCTTCCATGGGTTCATAAGTAGGATTAAAAATCACTTGTATGTCTTTGTCGTTTCCATTGGGGCAATAGATAAAAATTTGTTGATTCACCCCCCATTGATTAGCAGCCATACCCGCTGCAGGCTCGGGTAAAAATTCTGGACGAATCGAATAGATCATATCATCTACCAGATTTCTAATTTCTTTGATTTTTGGATCTAAAACTAAATTCGTCGCCTCCCTTAAAACCAATGATTCATAGGGAACTAAAAACAATCGCTTAGCCATTTTTAAACTTAATCCTTATTTTTAATTAATTTTTACTTAATTTTTTATTTTATAAACCAATCCAAAATCTCTGAAGCAAGCCATCACTTCATCTTGAAATTTTTTATATTCTGGACTTTTTAGGGTTGCATTACTTATAAAATAAGATTTATAGGCTTTTTCTTCTACAAAATCAACGCCGCCATCTGGATCTATTTCCAAACGCCGGCTACCTTCAAACCAAGGGTAATCCACTGAACAGGATTTCAAACCATCTCCCACCAGCTCAATGTTTGTTATTTTGTATTCATTGATCATGCTATAGGGGCTACCCAATAACAGATCTGACACCCTTTTTTCCAGAGTTTTGTCTACAAAAACATCCGTCACTTCTGAATTCAAAAGCAAAGCATCTCCCGCTGAGGTTTTCAAAGGCGGCGAATATTTAGTAAGATGAAAACCAATTGTTTGATGAGGCGCTAAAATCCTAGACTTTAATTCAGGCACAGGGATGTCTTTTTTTAAAACAGTACTGGGATTCGCCAAATAAGACAGAATCATGTATTCAATATAATCTGGAGAACGCTTTAATCCTGCACCCGTTATAGGAGCCGATGCCAAACCATGCAATTCGATAAAACCTAGCTCTTCTGTTTTATCGTCTGGCAAAATATTCAGGTCTTTTCTTACTTTGTACAGATGCCTACTGGGCAGGATTTCTGGAATTTTATCTAGTTCTAATTTTGGCCCCGTCAAAATCAAAGCTTCGCGATTGGCAATGTCTTGAAAAATACCACTTGAAAAACTAATAAAATTAGTAGGATCAACCCAATAGGTTATTCCGTTATCCTGTACTCTTAAAATGGCATGGTTAAAATGCGATAAAGTAGGTAATTTAGAGATCTCTGGTGAATCTGTATTGCGCACTACAATCGCTACTTCTGCTTTAAGGCCTAAAGATCTTAACAAGGCAGTGGTTACTGTTGCAAAATCTTTACAATCGCCGTAACGGGTTTTTGCAATTTCTGACAGGGTTCTGGGCACATAAGCTCCCTTAACCGTCGTCCAATCGCCCATATAGGTTAATCTATCAGCTAAACTGGCGGTTATAAAATCTATACGTTCCGTAACAGAACTGTGCGCAGCATCATTGGGAAATTTTGATTGGGCTTCTTTCAAGATTTCAGCAAACAATGCAGGCAATGGCTCGCTCAAAACTTTTTCGTATTGTGGGGCCAAATCCTTGGCCAAAGCCTGCCAATTTTCAGCACTGGAAATTATTATTTTTGGAACTTCTTTGCCTCGATAATAGGCGTTTTTTTCTTCTAGAACATCTAAAACCACAGGGCGTTTAAGCTTGGCTTCTATGTAGAACTTGCCTTGTTTTTGACTTTTTTTAATGTCTAGGTATTGATCCGGATCTTGCACTTCCAAATTCAAGGGCAATTCAGATTGTATTTTTAAATCGGCTTTTTCTGTAAAATTAAACGCTTGAACGGTACTGAAGAATTTTTTTACCGCGGGTTTTACTTGCTCTTTGATTTTCAGATGAACTTGGGAATTGACTTCCACATTGGGATAAGCGATTAATACTTGCCTGGTTTGATCAAAACCCTGCTGGCTACTGGCCAAGGGTTTATCCTGTATCGCTTTTGGAGCAACTGTGTATTTTTTACCCTTGTCAGATAAAGTCCAAGCCTCTAGGCTCAGAATTTTCGTTGTTGCGGCATTGTACAAATGCGTATTTGAAATCAGGCTGTCCTTACCTGCGTCTTTCAGAGCTATATTACTAGCTTCCCAAGTTTGAATAAAACTACCGTCTTTAAACACTTCAAATGCTACACTGGTATTTAAATTCCAAGTGTTCAAATCATTTTTTTGAACCCAACGCGCTTCTGCAGCAAAACTCAGAAAAAACAGGGAAAATAAAAGCAAACCAGAAAGTAAGTTAAATAACCTATTTGTATTTAAGCTAATCAAAGACAATGCTCCCTTTTAAATTAGGCAAAATTTAGGCCTTAAGTATAATCCAGGCCTTGTGCGGCTGGCAATAAGGCGGTATGCTTTCTGGGTTATGTTAACATGGAATATTAAATACAGAGTCCTTTTCCTAACCTTGGTACCAACCATTACCATTTCTGTTATCTTGGGCACCTATTTTACCAGCATGAGCTTGGATGAGATGGAAGAAGCCCTGAAAAACAATGGCATGGGTACCGCTTTAAGGCTCGCGCACGATGTTAAATACCCCCTCATCAAACGCGATTTGGAAAGTTTGAGCCATTTGGCTGAAATCACCCTTCATGAACAAGATGTAGAGGGCGTGGCCTTTTATGACACAGAATACAATAAAATTAGCGCCCATGGCCAAATTCAGCTGGATCAAACCCGTGCCTCCCATTACCAGGAACTCCCCTATGTTTTTTTAAATCAAGGCGATTCTACCCTGGCCTTTACCGCACCCGTGATTTCCCAAAGAGATCCCAGAGGGCCTATCATGGGTTGGGTGACCGTAGAAATGCAACGCGTTAATACCAAATACCGGCAATACCAAGTGTTGATCGAAACCGGCATGATCATTCTTTTAGGCATCGGCATTGCCGGTGTTCTAGCCATTCGTTTGGCCCAAGATGTCACTCACCCCATCCTCGCCCTAACGCATGCGACTGAAAAAATCAGCTCTGGCGAGTTAAATACCATTTTTTCAACCCAGGCCCAAGGCGAATTACTCACGTTGGAACGCGGTATCCGACACATGGTAAACACCATGCGGCAATCTCAGGAACATTTGCAAAACAGTGTGAACCAGGCCACTGCCGACTTAAGAAAAATGCTGCAAACCATTGAAATACAAAATATAGAATTAGAACAAGCCCGTAAAAAATCTGAACAAGCCAACCAAATCAAATCCGAATTCATTGCCAACATGAGTCATGAAATTCGAACCCCCTTAAATGGCATTATTGGATTTATTCAACTCCTAGAAAAAACAAGTTTAGACAAAGAACAACAAGAATATATCGCCACTTTAGCAAAATCATCGAATATCTTATTGAATTTGATGAATGATATTCTGGATTTTTCAAAACTAGAAGCCGGTAAATTGGAGCTAGAACCTCATATGATGGAAATTCGAGATTCTGTTGAAGATACCATCACGCTTTTAGCACCCCAAGCCCATGAAAAACAACTAGAGCTCAGCGCACTGATTTATCAAGATGTTCCCATACAAATTCTTGCAGATTCTTTCAGGATAAAACAAATCATCTCTAATTTAGTTAGCAATGCCATTAAATTTACCCCAGAAGGCAGCGTTGTGATTCGTGTGATGCTGGAGAAAGAAACTGAAAACCATTTTTGGATTTGTATTAGCGTGACCGATACAGGCATTGGTTTGTCTGAAGAAGAACAAAAAATTCTTTTCACTGCATTTAATCAAGCCAATACATCCACTTCTAGAAATTTCGGCGGTACAGGCCTGGGCTTGGCCATTTGTAAAAAATTGGTAGAACAAATGCAGGGTAAAATTGGCCTAGAAAGCAAAGCCGGCAAGGGCGCCACCTTCTGGTTTACTTTTCAAGCCCAAAAAATAAAAGAACATTCCCGAATGCAACCATCCCCTCTGTTTAACTTGCAAAATATCCGTGTTTTACTCTATGAAAAACACCCCATTACACGATTATCCTTGTATCATTTGCTCAGTAATTTTGGAGCCAATGTACGTGAAGTTGATTTTTATGATGGCATTTTAGAACAAGCACGGCTTGGTTTTGAAATCAATAACCCTTTTCATATTGTTGTTTTGGGACTTAATCATTTTGAGCCTAAAAAACACAAACACTTAATACAAGCCTTACAGAAAAAATACCTAGCAATAGTAGGGGTGTTAAGCAATACGACAGACAATAAAACTCATAAAATCATATTGGGCGCAGGCGCTAATTTTTGTTTGGCAAAACCCATTTGTAGAAAAAAATTAAACGATACCATTAAGGCAATTCTACAACCCCAAGTCCAAACTGAAATTCAAGCAAAGCCCCGTGAAAACCTAGAAACCTTAGATAACAGCCCACCTATTCAGGCCCATATTTTGGCCGTTGATGACAACCCCTCTAATTTAAAATTACTCTGCCATTTTCTACATAATTTTGGCATTGACGTAACAGCTGTTCAATCCGGGCGTGAAGCCATTGAACTTTTAACTCAGAAAAATCAGGACCATCAAAAATTTGATCTGGTACTCATGGACATTCAAATGCCCCATTTGGACGGTATTGAAACCTCCAAAATTATCCGAAAAACATATCCTTCCACTCTATTACCCATTATTGCTGTTACAGCGCATGCATTGCCAGCAGAACAGCAATCCATGCTTAAAAACGGCATTAACGACTGTTTGATCAAACCCATCTACGAACATGCCCTGCAAGCCATTTTGTACCGTTGGCTCCAACCGGCTACCACCAGCCCCATGCACCATCCCAGCAAATTGATTGCTAAGACCGCCCATAAAGTGAGCCTGCAAAACAAAGGCCTTCCCGAAACGCTCCATGAACACCAACTTAACGCTGAGCTTCCTATTATCGATTGGAATTTATCCCTAAAATTGGCTAATTACAATACAGGCCTAACCCATGAATTATTAGATGAATTTAAGAAACATATTCCAGAAACCCTAGAGGAAATTAAATTAAGCCTTAAAAATTCCAATTACAAACAATTAAGAAATATTATCCATAAATTACATGGCTCTTGCTGTTATGTGGGTGTACCCAAACTAAAAACCCTTTGCCGCGAATTGGAAATTTCTGCCGCCTCACTCCATGCCAAAGAAATAACACCGCTTGCCGATTTAGTGATAAAAACTTTAGAAAAATTAATCACTGAGTCTTTTGTGGTTTAGAATTGATATCCAAACCAATCTCTGATGTTATCTTTTTCAAAACCTCTTGCGAAATTTCACTTAAAACCTCAACATACTTTTTCTTTTTTTCATCCAATTTTAAAAACCGATGCTCTGATGCAACGTGCTCTATATGCCGCTTATAAGTATCCAGTATAAAACTAGAATCTTTTTTCGCAAATCGACACAATAACATTAAATTATCCGCCAGAATTTTAATTTGCGCCTGCCCAACCTTGTCATGCTTAGGCGCTGCATTCAATAATGCAGGATACACGTTTTTTTCATAATCCCAGGGCTCGAATTGCAGCATCTTTTCAACCAGGCTTTTAAACCTCTGAGGGGCATTCGCCGTTAACTCTAACAAAGTCTGAATGGCTTCCAACATATTTTCTACAGGTGCATGAATTGAGAACTCAGTAAAGGGCTTTCCTGTGTATTTTTCTAAAACCACTTTTAACTCTTTTTCTGAATCAAATTTATCAAGCAATGAACTTTGTGCAGACATATTTTTTAACTCTACTCTATACGTTTTTTAGGTTTTGGATCAGTATCTGGACCTATTGCAGGGTCTTTTTGTGTGGGCGAATCAGCAGTATGCTTATTATAACCAACAACAAATGCTGTATTTCGACCATCTTTAGCCACTGCAGTGGCAGGCTGCGCTGAATTAGAAGCAGCATCTGCCGCTGATAAAACAGAATCACTCATGGGATTTAATTGCCCTGTATTGGCATTTAATACAGCTTGACTTTGAACTGGGACAGACATATTTTCTTCATCATTTTGTACGTAATGACGAAATTGTTCAATCGCACCACGAATCTCAAATATATTCTCTAACTGTTTAAATTCCGGTTCTTTTAAAATTTTATCGATTTTTGATTTTTCTACCTTCAACTTTTCCAAAGTTAATTTATTTAATTTAATACCGTCTTGCAATCCCTTTACTTCTTCAGGAGGACTAATAACGCTTTTGAGTCTGTCTGCTATAGAAATTGCCTTATATATTTTATCTAATGCTAATTCCATCTCTTTAACTTTTGATTCCAGAGTTTTAATTATTTCTAAATAGAAAGAATCTGGCTTTGGAACTTTTCCATCGGTTATCATTTTTCTTATGTCATTAATCGAATTTTCGTCAAGATCAATTTCTTTTAAAATTTTATTAATCTGATCGACTGTGTTATTATATAATATTTTTAAGGCTTCTTCCATTTTTTTTATTTGTGGCTTATACAAGTTTTCTGAAACTAATTCCAATAATTTCATATGATTAGCAAGCTCATCTTCTCGATCTGTGTTATTTTCTTTTATATCATTCTCAAGGTTTTTTATACTCTCTTTTATTTTATTAACTTTTTCATTTGCTGCATTTAACGTATCTTTTATAGGCGAGATTATGTTGTTTTGTATTTCCATAAAAGAAGATAGCTCAGTTATTTTACTATCTATTTCTGTAGCGCTTAAACTCCCTCCTTTATTTAAGTTTTCTAATTCTTTCACCCAATTTTTACCAAAAATTTTACTTAAAACTTGCTCTAAATCTTTTTCTTTTTCTTTTCCAGCTTTTTCAATTAATTCAGAAATAGCTCCCCCCAAACCCTTTCTTTTACTCTGCTTCTTTACTCTCTCACGCCTAATATTTTCAACCTTGCTTTCTTTTATCTCTTTCTTTATTTTTAATATCTCCATTGATTCTTTAAGGACGTGTTCTACTGCCTTGTGTCTATCAATTTTTGATTGCGACGATTCAATTTCTTTTTGCTTACTTTCTAACTCAGAACAAAGTCGAACAATCTCGTTTTCTGCTTCTTTATTTTTAGCCTCAAATTCTTTTGTTTGTTTTTTATATTCTTCATAATTTGATTTTACTGAATCATTGACATCCGATAAATCAGATTTATTCTTATTTATTAATTCATTAATGCTTTTAATCAGATTTTCATCTTCAGGCTTTTCCTCTAAGGCCTTCATTAAACCCTCAAAAACAAAATCTCTAAGAGGAGCTAATTTACTATCAACCTTGAACAATAAAGTGTTGCTCTGTATTTCAGAATCACAATTCTGATTTAACCTCTCAATAATACTTTTCAGGTGAACGTTACTTCCAAATTCAGCATCCAATTTAGAAAGCCTATCCATAATTTGTTTCTGAATTAATAATAATTGATCGACAGACTGAATCAATCCAGCCGATCGGTGATCGTTTATTTTTTCATAAATACCTTGTATTTTTTCACTGATTCTTTCTATGTCTTTTAGTGCCTCTTCATTTCCTGTAAACTCTTGCTTTATTTTTTCTAAATCATTTTTAATAAGACTGGAATGATCTTTTATTTTTAAATTCAGCTCTTTTACAAGACTATCTTTATAGAATTCTAATCCACCTTGTATAGTTTGCATAATCCATAAGTCTGCATTCCTACTAAACAATGCCGTTTGTTTTTCGACAGGTTTTAAATCTTCGGGAACGGAAGCCTTCATATCTAATATTTTATTTAAAAGCATGAATTTTTTTTTGTAATCTTCAGCAGAATCTTTAGAGTCCATTGTTTCCTTTAAGATCTGATGGGTACTGTCCAGATCTAAGCCTCCATAGATACTTGGTTTTAAAAGGACTGCTATATAATTATTTAAAATACCACGTTGCTTTTTAGAAATTTTATCTATATTTAGATCTAAAATATATTTCATCGCATTCTTTACAGCATCTTTATTATGAACAAAATCCTGTTTTCTCTGAACTTCCCTGTTTAAATTTTCAACATCTTTTTTAAAAGATTCAGCATTATTAATACGGCCAATGACTTCAAGCATTTTTCCAATATACTCTGACGCAG
>JBJSZW010000106.1:0-2880 GCA_046090565.1 Gammaproteobacteria bacterium | reverse complement strand
AGAAATAGAAGCTTGCGACCCGAATAATCAAACCAGGATTATTGAATTATTAAAAAAAGAGCTTAACGAAAAAAATGAGCTGCTTAATACATTTAAAAAAGATAATCCTACAGTCTTAGATGAACGAAGACCCTCGTTTTTTTCAAAATTCAAAGATTCTATCAGCAAAAAATCGGATTCTTCAAATAAACCCTCACCCAAAAATAACGGCCCTTAGGAGCTATTCTACTTATGCCTATCGACAATAATAAAATTATCGCCAAAAGAAATAGCCTGAATTTTTCTGCTTCAGCATCCAGTTCTGATGAATTGGTAAATTCATTTTCAAAACTGGATATGATCACCAAACACCTAGACGAAACTAATTCTCAATTTTCAGACTTAGCGGAACTTGGTGCCTGGCGCGATATTTACATAGAAAAACCAGTCCTAAAAGAAAAAGCCCTTAGCAACATGGAAGATTTAACAGCCTCCTGCATTCGCTTTTATTCAAAGAAAAATCCACAACCTGCGGTTGTCAAAGCCCTCAAAGAATTGGCTTCCTGCATTGAGGCTGCCATTGAATCAAATAAAGCCCATGCCCTAAGCAGTACAAAACTTGAACAAAAACCTGATCTTAAAAAATAATTTTATTTAATTTAATTACTCTATGTTTTTAAAGACCTGAGGCAAGTTTTGCCATGGCAGGGCTAAAACATTATCTGCCAATAATCTTGGCGCATCGCAGCGACAAATAATATAGCTTAAACCCGTAACGGCATATTCTTGATTAAAGCTGATAATATGCCTTAAATCTTTTTGGCTTGGATTTTCAGTCCATTTTACTTCTATTGGCGTGTATGTGTTGTCATGGCTTAAAATAAAATCAATTTCTGGGCCATCGTGTGAACGCCAAAATAAGAGATCCGTTCGTAAATTATTTTGCCGAATCATTCTAGATAATTCTAAACCAATAAATTGTTCAAATAATAATGATAATTGTTTTTGGCCGGGATTAAAGGGTTCATTTGCCCCAAAACGCTTAATGCCTAAATCGAACATAATAAATTTAGGTGATTTTGTCAGTCGTTTTCTAGTGATGCTTTTGGTTAATGGCTCTATTTTTTCTACCAACATACAATCTAACAAAATATCATAATAATCCGAAATTGTTTGATGTGAAACACCAATTTCGTCGCCAATATTTCTTAAATGAACCAGGTTCCCAGATTCAATGCAGGCCAGTTTCAAAAAATTGCTGAAATTTCCGATGTTTCTAACCAGAGCTTCTTTTCGAATTTCTTCTTCCAAATACAGACTAACATAGGAATGCAATAATTCATTGATATCTTCTTGTTTTTTCGTATTGTACACTTCAGGCAAACTGCCATTCACCAATATAGATTCTAAATTGATAGTTTCTGTATCCAATTCTAATAAATTTAAAGGCGCTAAAGTGTATTTTATCACGCGGCCTGGTAATAAATTCTTTATTTTTCTTGCCGATGAGCCTGTTATAATAAATTGAGCAATGCCATCATCTATTAAGATTTGGATACAATCCGTGATTGTTGGTACTTTTTGAACTTCATCCAATATAATAACGGGCTTACGCGCCAATGATTTTTGTTGTGCTTTGGTTTCTTCAATCAAAATACTTGGATTAGATTCATATTTTTGCAAAACGGCAGGATGCATTAAAGTAATGTACTTGTCATGCTTCAATTTTTTAACCAGGGTTGTTTTCCCCGTTTGCCTTGGCCCCAGCAATAGAATGCTTTTTCCTCTTTCGAGTGCCGCCTCTAGTTTTGGTGCTAATACACGATTTTTCCAGATCATCTACTTACCATTTTTGCCGAATTTGGCTACCTTGGTTACCATTTTCGGCTAATTTGGTAAGTTTGTCAAACAAGATCTATTCTAAATTAAATTTAAACTATACCCTAAAATTGTATAATAATGCAGATTTTAACATTGGATCTATGATATGCCACAAATTATCTTCCCTTTTTTCTATGTAGTCACGGGATTCTAATTTATCCAAAGCGTTAGAGATAGCAGAGCTTGTTAAATTTAAACTGATTTGAGAAGCATGGCTCATAGGCTCTTTGGCATTATCATTTGCTATTGCTAATAATACCTTAAGCTGAGCTACACCTAAATTGGTTAATTCTTTCCTAATTTCTGTTCTTTGCTCGTACACAAAGTCTTGCCAATAGTTTTCAACATCTTGAATTTCTGGTGGGTTTGATAAATTATTCCACAATCTACCACACAAGGCATGTACATAGTATGCATGACGTTCTGTCAGCTTTAAAATCATATCCACTGATTCTGAACTTATGGATTTTTGCCAAGTTATTTGGCTACAATGCTGCAAATAATTTATATAATCTGGTGCAGAAATTCTTTCTAACTGTATACGATCACACAGCATATACAATGGTCTAGCTCGATCATTAAACATATTTAATAGTAGCTGTCTATTACTACCAGAAAAAATAAAAATAACGTGCTTAGATTCTTGTGCAAAGCTACGTATAGCTCCTTCTATCGCCTGAGCATTTTTTAATAAGCTGATTTCTTGGAATTCATCTATAAAATACACAACCTTTTGTTTTTTAATGGCTAAAATATGCTCTAAAGCTCTAAAAGCATCTAAAATATTTAAAGCAATATCATCATGTTTATCTGGCACTGAAACTCCCTACGGCTGAAGCCGAGGGGTTCTAAGAACAAAATTGAAAACTCTCTTTGGCTCTCAGAAATACTTGCGCATTTCTTACAGCATCCAAAGCATCATTCTCAACCGATTTCTCTTTAACAAGCGAACCACTCTGACTCTGCCCCTGAGAAAGGCCAAAGGAGGCAAGAATGATCTTACCACTTGCAGTTTCTTTA
>JBJSZW010000105.1:0-6217 GCA_046090565.1 Gammaproteobacteria bacterium | reverse complement strand
ACAAGGTGCTTGTCGCTTGGCTTGCTCAAACATATCACGTACACGAGCTGCACCAACCCCTACAAACATTTCTACAAAATCAGATCCTGAAATACTGAAAAAAGGCACCTTGGCTTCACCTGCTATGGCCTTGGCCAATAGGGTTTTACCCGTTCCTGGAGGGCCCACCATCAGAACCCCTCTGGGGATACGCCCCCCTAGGTTTTGGAACTTACCTGGATCTCTTAAAAATTCAACCAGTTCTACAACTTCTTCTTTGGCTTCATCTACACCCGCCACATCTGCGAAAGTAACGCGAACTTGATCTTCATCTAAAAGCCTGGCACGACTTCTTCCAAAAGACAAAGCGCCTCCTTTACCACCGCCACCTTGCATTTGGCGCATAAAGAAGACCCAAATACCTATGAATAACAGCAGTGGAAACCAACTTAAAAAAACGCTCATTAAAAAGCTTTGTTGTTCGACAGGACGAACCTGAATTCGAACCCCTTTTTCTTGTAGGCTTGACATGACTTTTTCTGATAAATAATGCGGATAGGGCAGATAGCTCACAAAATCACCACCGCCTTGGAGTTTACCACGCACAACACCCTGATCCAAAAGAATACTATCTACTTTTCCATCTTGGATATTGGAAACAAATTCCGAATAATCTAAAGTATCGAAACTACGTTTGGGTTGGGATACTGTCGTAAACGCAAACATAACGATCATTGAGATGACCAACCAAAATCCTAAACTTTTGAAAGAATCGTTCAAGGTAATCCACCCCTATTTTCTATATCTGTGTTAAGCAAGTTCATAATCTAAGGATACACTATTCTTTGCGATTTTTGGCCAAAACATAAAGCTCCCTAGATTCTGCACGGGAAGCCTTGGGTTTTCTGAAGACCACTGATTTAAAACTAGATCTTAATTGGTCTACATAATTTAAGTGATCCGGCCCCTGGAATACTTTGATTAAAAAAGATCCACCTGGTTTTAATACGGCCCTTGCGACCTCTAAGGCCAAGCCATTCAAACGTTCCATCTTAGCAATATCAACAAAACTCACTCCACTTAAATTGGGGGCTATATCACAAATTACGAGATCCAAATGAGAATAATCAGCAATCAATTGATCAACAACTGACTCATCACTAAAATCAGCCTGTATAAAATCTACTCCAGATAAGGGCGGCATTTCTAAAATATCTAGAGCTATAATCGTTCCCTGGCCCTTTAGTTTTTTAGCCAGATACTGGCACCAACCCCCCGGGGCTGCCCCTAGATCTAGAATCTTCATCCCCGGCCGAATCAATTGATCTTTTTTATCAATTTCTTCCAACTTAAAAACAGCTCGAGATCGCCAGCCCTGAGCTCTAGCCATTTGTGTGTAGGGATCATTGTGTTGTCTTTGCAACCAGCGCTGACTACTGGCTGAACGCTTTTTCATAAAATGCTAAAGGTATTCAACGCACAAAATTTCATAACTGATGATACCACCTGGCGCTTGCACATCTACGACGTCGCCAGATAGTTTAGACATAATCGCTCGAGCAATCGGGGAGTGAAAGGATATCTTTCCTGATTTCAAATCAGCTTCATCCTCTCCTACAATTTGATATTTCACTACTTCATCCGTATCTACACGTAATAATTCGACCGTCGATCCAAAAATTACTTTATCTGTTACTTGGGCTGTTTCCGCTGCTTGACGAACATCAATGATTTGAGCATTACCAAGTTTAGATTCAATTTCCTGAATGCGTCCTTCTGTAAAACCTTGCTGCTCTTTAGCTGAATGATATTCCGCATTTTCGCGCAAATCACCATGGGCTCGCGCTTCGGCAATTGCAGCAATGATCCTAGGCCGCACAACTGTCTTCAATTCCTGAAGCTCTTCTCTTAGCTTTTCTGCCCCATGAACGGTCATTGGCACTTTTTGCATTGTGATTACACCTAAATTATCTAAAAGTAATGAATAAGACCCTATCGACCAGGGGAAGGCAAGGTCTCAAAGGCACTATTTTAGCGAATTCGATGCGCTGGAGCAAGCAAGACTTACCCCAGACGAGAGACCTGCTAGCTACCATATTATTTATTAATCATTCTTCCCATTGAGAAGCTTCTTGAATCGCCAAACGTACCTTATCTGCTGCAATTGCACGCGCAGTACCTGCTTGTTGCTGCGCCAATAGGGCCTCTTTGACTTTGTGTCTGATATCTTCTGCAGCCTTGGCAGAAATGTAGGCCCTTTGATTGGCTTCTGCAACTAAATTTTGTTGTGCAATAGCACGCGTTTGGGCCTCTGTAAACGCCTGCTCTGCATCGCGATAGGCTTGTTCTTTTTCTTGTTGATTTTGCATGGCATGGGCATACTTTGCTTTGGCCTGTTCAGATTTTGCTTGTAAGGCACGAACCAGGGCTAAAAAGTATTGATTTAAATCTTCTAATACCACCAAAGCTTGTTCGAGTTTATAACCTCCATGGGTCATTTGCTCATACATATCATAAACAAAATCAAAATCTTGGGTATTATTTTTATTCAGAACATCTAAGGCTATTTTCATAGATTTCGAACTGTTTTTAGCAGCATCAAACATATTGCTAGCCCCAGCTTGAGCAGCCATTATTTCTGAAGCGATCCGTTCTGTTCTACCCAAACGATCCGCCATTAAACCAGATTCACAAATGGCTTGTGACAATCTTTCCAAGCTATTTTTCTGATGAGAAGCGGTTAAATCTGTATTCAAAACCAATTCAGCAGCGATTCTGGCAGCCTCTGTTGCCTGCGTTTGATCTTGAGCCGCCATTTTCTCAGCCTGATCAGCTTGAACAGATACCTGGTGCAAATACTCTGTACTTAACTTCAATTGATTCATCGTCTCTTGCTGTTCAGTGATCAAGCTATTAACCTGCTTCAAAGAATCGGGGTTAGGAACATTGGAATAGGGAATATTAATATTTCTTGTTTTATTAAAAACTTGTAGTAATTCGTCTCGATTCAAAGCTGCTTCAGTAGTATTTTGGTTGCTTTGATTTTTTTTCGAGAAAGATTTTTTAGAATTTATTTTAAATTCAGTCGATTGATGGGCCTCTTGAATCGAAACTTTTTCTGTTTCAAGCCAGTGCTGTATTTGCTCCAAAAGAATTTTAAATTCATGCTGAATTAATGCAAAATCTATATTACTTGTGTCTTGTAATTTTAATTTTAAATTTTTAAGATCAAAATCTAAGTTAAAAGTTTGGCGATCCATGGTCCCATGTTTAGGAATCAGAGCATTAAAAGCTAGGGCCAATTCTTCTAGAGCCTCTGACAAAGCTTGAACGGTATCTAAACCAGCCGCTTTATTTGAATAATTTTCGATCATTTTCTTCAACGAAAATTGTTCTTGAATCATTGGCTGTTGTTTCAACGTCATGCCTGAGCCCCCTGCTTTGTTTATTTTACATTAATTATAGTTCAAACCGTGCAATATCAAGCTTTGTTAGTTAACTAAAATTAGATCATGCTTAACAATATTCATGGCAGCAACAGCCGCAAGATAAACCATTCAGTCGAATTTAGATACCTCAGAAAACCTGAGGACATCACTGACGATCTTTTCTTCGCCTCTGAAATTACAGTCGGACATGAGCTTTCTGATCTCTATTGGCCTTATGCCATACACAAACTCATCAATTTGCTTGCCCACAGTTCTAATATTCAATTTCTATCTTTCAGCCACTGTCGGCTCAATCAAACACAAATGCGACATTTGGCTTTTCTACTCCAAGATAATCAAACCTTGAAGCATTTGAATTTGGCACATACCCAACAAAGCAATACCAGTATACGATTCATGACCTGGGCGCTTTTAAGAAATACAGGCCTAGAATCCTTAATTCTAGATAAAAATAATTTATCAACACAAGCCCTTTATTATTTAGGGATTGCTCTTAAGTACAATCAGACTTTAAAAATACTTTCCATTGCAGAAAATTCAATCGACGCACTTGGTATGCAATATTTGAGCTCTGGTCTTCATCAGCATAGAGCCATGGAAGATTTGAATTTAGAAAACTGTAATTTATCTCCTACGAAAATCCAAAGCCTAAGCGCCATGCTAAAACTGCATCCAGGACTGAAACATCTGAATATAAGTAACAATTGGCTGGGAGATGCTGGCGCCCATTATTTAGCATTAGGTCTTTCAAAATCCAAACAACTCATGAGTCTAGATATCAGCAATAATAAAATTCAAAATACAGGAATGAATAAAATATTTGATCTCTTAATCAAAAACTGTCCCTTAGAACGTCTTTTCTTTGATCAAAATCCAATCAATGATGAGGCCTTACTGCATTTAGGATTTTGCCTTTCAAGAAATAAAACCTTAAAAGAACTCAAATTAAACGAAATTTCAATGTCTCAGACTAGCTTAGAAAACTTACTATGGTCTGCTAATAAACATCCTCGTATTGACAGTTTAAGCTTATTTATACCTAATTTAATTAAAATAAAAAAAAAATCAATCTACAAAATACTCCATAATAACTTTTTAATTCAATCCCTGAATTTTAATCAGGGAAATTTAGCCATTAACCATTGGATTATTCAAAGAAATCAAACGATTGTTTCTATTCAAGATAAATTAAATCGACATTATTCGAATTTTAAAAATACCCTCTCTCAGGATCCCAAAATTGGAGCAAACAGAAACTACGTACAAAAAGAATTGCATGCTATTTTCAAATATATTAATTATTTAGAATCGCTGGGCTATCCAAATCTTTTTGTTTTAAATACAAGCATTTGTTCTTCAATCATTCGTTCTTTAAAAAGCATGGGTTCTGATTTGGTGATTTACTATTTAGCGCCTTGGTTGCACTGTATGAAAGAATCTTACGCCAAAAATGCTTACCATGAAATTGGACTTTTGTGTTATCAAGAAGCCCAATCTCAATTAGATAAAGGTATTTTTCGTCGAAAAAAATTAATTCAAACTTATGTTTGTTTAGAATATGCACAATCTTCAAAGCACTACAAACTCAGCCGCCGCATCTATTATTTTGTACTACGGCATCATCCCAATTTAAATTATCAGATTTTACAAGCCAAAATCACTTTAGGTATCATGCCCGCCAAAGATTTAGACCTCATACAAACCAGTAAGCCAACCCTCTCTCAGTATTTAAATTTTAGACTAAACTATAAAGTGAGCTAAAATACATCACGAATATTTAGAGACGAGATTTATCCATGCCAAATGATTTCAGAATTCTATTTGTAGACAACAGCAGGACTACTAGAGCTGCCATGTCAAGATTATTTGAAGAAAAAGGGTTTGAAGTCACTACGACTGGAACGGGTAGCGAAGCCATTGAAATGGTCTCAACAGGCGCTTTTCAGCTGGTCGTGATGGATCTTTACATGCCCCTTATGAATGGCTATGAAGCCGCTAAAATTATTCGATCCCTACCAGGCACCTACAATCAGATCCCCATTATTGCACTAACGGCCAGCAATGATCCCAAAGACATGGATATTGCCAAAGAAGCTGGCATGAATGAATTTGTAATCAAAACCCAAGAATACAAAGATTTGTTTGAAATTATTCAGCAATACCAATCCAAAAATTAAATACTTTTACTATAATTCCCATTGGGTCTATTGTATCTTTACAAAACGCATTGGAGTGTCTTCATGAAAAAATCATTTTATAGATTATTTTCACTATTTTCCTTATTTTTATTAACTTTATTTTTTAGCCAGACCCAGGCTGAAACACTTAAAGTAGGTATGATCCATTGGATTGCCTATTCCCCTTTAAACGTTGCAGATGTTCAAGGCTTTTGGAAAGAACAAGGCCTCGATGTTAAAGTCATTAATTTTGGCAGCAACCAAGAGCTTAATAACGCACTTCAAAATAAAGGAATAGACATTGCTTTAGATATGATTGGTTCTTGGGTTGGTATTTCTCAATCTGGAGTGCCTCTGGTTATTTTGGGAGAAACCGATTGGTCTCACGGTGGAGATAAAATCATCACCAAAAAAGATGTCGATTTTTCAAAACTCAAAGGCCAAAATATTGGTGTTTATTTAAATCAACCCTCTGTGACCTATTTTTTAAATAAATTCTTAAGTGAAAAGCAATGGGTTCTCTCTTAATTTGATGTTACATGGCATGACTTTCGTACAAATGGTACAATGCTTTCTAACATGGGAATCAAATATCATCGGAGAAAATATGAG
>JBJSZW010000104.1:0-3421 GCA_046090565.1 Gammaproteobacteria bacterium | reverse complement strand
TATTGATTTTGGGGTGATCGATAAATACGTGGCGCGGTAGTTACTCGCCAAGCCACTGCTTAAAATTTTTTCGGAAGATTTAGAATTCATGGAGCCTGCTTTGGAAGAAAAAGCACTGTATGTGAATTTTTCTAAGAAATCCAAGCATTATCCGAAAGTGGTGGATGATTTTAATGCAGCCCTAAAAAAATTGATGGCCGAGGGTAAAATCAAAGCTATTTTAGAAGATTATGGCTTTTAATTTAGAATTTTAATCAAGGTTTATAAAAATGTTCAAAACTATAAAAATAATAGCTGTGTTTTTAAGCTTGTTTATTTTCCCACAAATAAGCTTTTCAGAAATTATTCCTAATACCTGCCAACCCACCGTATTGGTTTGGCTTTTAGAAGAAGATTTGGCTGCGCACAAAGCCCAGTGGATAAGTATGCACGATGCTGAAAATAAACTCGGGCTTTGGTTAAAAGAACAGCGTTCCAAAAGTATGGATTTTAAAGTGATTAATCCCTTGTATGATTTGAGCGAACAAGCCTTAAGTGCCGAGCCCGGATTATTTAGGCAAGAAAAAACTCTTTTAGAGGCTAGCCAGCAGTACAGCCCCCATTGGGTGATTGCAATCAAATTATCCTACTTAAATCAAGCATGGGAGCTTGAAGCCTGGATCAAGAACAAAAATCAAAATAACCAAAATAATCAAGACAATCAGCCCGCACAATTCATTGCCCTAAAAGCCAAAACACAAGAAGAAGCTTTAAACAATGCCTGGGCGCAGCTGGCTAGTTATTTGCCCAAAAATACTGCAAACAAAAATTTAACCAAGCAATTGTGGTGGGTGGATAATATTCGTTCGCCCCTGGCCCTTAAAAATATTTTGCAAGACTTGAAAATTTTGCCCGGAATTGCCGAAGTGGAAGTAAATATGTTGAATCCAGACAGCGTGGTTTTAGAAGTAAGCCATGTGCTGGGGCCCGATGAAGCCCCCCTATTAGACTTTTTAGCCAAGAATCAGGTAAAATTAAGCCCAGTTTCATTGAATTCAGAACAATTATCTCAAGGTGTAAAATTTGGATTTAAATACTCAATTGGCCCTTAATTTCGAATTAAGAGACGAAGCCAACTTCGACAACTTCTTTATTGGCTCCCATACGGAGCTTCTACATGCCCTTCAAAATACCCTCTATGGTGAAGGCGAAAAAGTAATTGTACTCTGTGGCAGCCATGGTTCGGGCAAAACCCATTTGTTGCAGGCCCTGTGCAATGCAGCCAGTCATCAAAACTTGGCGACTATTTATTTGCCCTTGCAAGATTTAATGTCTGAACAACCAGAAATGCTGGAAGGCCTGGAAAAATTAAGCATTGTGTGTATTGATGACTTGCAATACATTGCCGGAGAGCCCGCCTGGGAAACAGCAATTTTAGAATTCATGCAAAAAATCAGACAACGAGGCCATTATTTAATTGTAACTGCACACTTGCCCGTACGGGATATTACCCTGTTTTCGCCCAAATTAGCTTGCGCTTTGGAAGAAAGTGCAGTTTATCAAATTCAAGCCCTAAGCGAGCCGGAAAAAACCCAAACCTTGATCCAAAGAGCCCGATTAAGAGGCCTGTATCTATCGCTGCCCGTTGCTAAATATTTGATTAATCATGGCCCTAAAGACATGCACAGTCTTTTTGCTACCCTAGAAACCTTAGACAAAGCCTCCCTGCAGGCCCAAAGAAGGCTCACCATACCTTTTATCAAACAAGTCTTATTGGATATTCCAGTCCTCCAAGCCCAAGTTTAGCTTGGAAGTGGCTATACTCCAGGTATGCCTACTAATGCTGCAAATAAATATGACTTATCCATTAACACGGTTCAGATGCTCTCTGTTCGTTTAGGCGCGGATAAAAAGCCTAAGAATTTGAATTTAAATGGGCCTTACTTTAAAACGCCTAAACCGGAAGAAACAGAAAAATTAGCTTTACTTGAAAAAATAGAAAAAGCCGTAGACGCCAATTTTGCCCTGATTTGCCCAGATCCAAACATACTAAAATACGAATTAACAGACGAACATGCTCGTCAATTTAAATTAGCAATCACTGTTCAGATTTATAATGCTTGCCAAAACAATAAAAACCTCGAACCATCCATCACTCAAGACTTTAAAGCTGCCATCAAAGAAGTCTATAAAAAAGGCTTCTCAGTTTTAGATCCTAAAGAACACACGCCAAGCCCAATGGATTTTGAAAATATTCGAGAAAAGCAATTTAAAGAATCTGCAGCGCGAATTATAGAGCTAAAAGAGAAAAAAGAAGCAGGAACCCTAAGCCCAGAGGAAAAAGAAGAATTAGAACGCTACCGTGAAATGGGTAAGAAATTCTTTGAAAGCATGCCAGAAGAAGAACAAAAAGCTTGGAAAAAAGCTATCAAAGAAGCCTTTATAGAAAGTTATAAAGAATCTTCGAAACAAGAATTTGGAGAAGATGGAAAAGTACTATCAAATGAAGAAGCTCAAAGTTTTTTTGAAGACGATATTGATGACTTAATCGTTGGTGCTGCCCTAACAGGGAATTTTTCTAAAAATGCCCGAGCCGCAATTGCAGATGCCATTTCTGATGAAATGAAAGAATATTTAAAGAAAATGTTAACTGCTCCAACACAGTCAGCACCAGCATCCCCAGCGGAAGAACTAGGCGATCAAGCTTTTCCGCAGCCTACTAGCGAAAAACCAGATAAAGGGGCTGAAAGCGGTATAGGCGTTGGCCGTTAGAAATCCCCCCTAGTATTTTTAAACCTAAAGCTGTTATTATTTCAATTAAGATAAGTAGTACTTGTTTTAAAAATGGTAATAGGATTTTTAATATGTCAAATCAAACCAAACCTAAAAAAAGCAAAGACAACCAAGAGGCTGCCTGCTTAAGTTGTAAGCGGCCAATTTTAATGGCTTATTGGGATTATGAATTATCAAGCTATATTTATTTGCGCGATGAAGCAATTTGTGATGTTTGTTTAGAATCTGAGGAACCAGAACAGGCTGTTTCCAGTTCGAAGCATTTTCAGCCCGAGCTTGTTTAAAATTTAAAGCTTAAAATATGCAAAGAATTCTAGTAACTGGTGGTGCTGGATTTATAGGGTCTAATTTTATAATTCAAGCCCTGAAAGAAAATTACTCTATCATCAATATAGATAAATTAACCTATGCGGGTGATTTAGAGAATTTATCAGAATGCACTGAAAATACGAATTATAGTTTTTATCAAGAAGATATTTGTAATTTCGAAGTTATCAAAGAAATAATATTTAATAATCAACCAGATATTATTTTACCAAAAACAAGCGTAAAGCCCCCGGATTTATCCGTGGGGATATAAGCTTTCCTTAAAAAAATAAAGGGTGTAGCATTAGTTGTTGTTTATAGTGTATAATCACTAAATGCCTAT
>JBJSZW010000103.1:0-3895 GCA_046090565.1 Gammaproteobacteria bacterium | reverse complement strand
CCTGTTGGCCATCTTTACCATCGCCCAAATTATAATCGCAGACTATAATATCATACGTTTTTTGTTCTAGGTTTGATAAGGCATCGTCTCCACTGGCAATAACATCAACCTCTGAGGCACCGAAGGCCTCGAGCATGCGTTTTACAGCGGCTCTAAAATCGGGTAAATCATCTATTACCAGCATTTTCTTCTTTTTTAGAAATTCATCCATGTACTAAGGATAGTCAATATTATTAGGGCAGATCATTGACCTTTGGAGGGTATAAAAAAATGACCACAAACGATGATATTATAAAAGACATGATGGTCGCAATTTGTACGATATCTGAAACACTTTGATTAATAAAATCATAATTGGCTGCTAATTCAGTGAGCAACAAAGAAAATTCACTCCCGTTTCCCAAACGATACCCTATTTCTTTGGCATAATTCGATACCTTCGTTTGAGCTCCTATAAATATTTTCACGCAATACTTGAATATCAAGGGCTTAATGCCCACAAACAAAATTAATAAAAAGCCTATTTGCAGCGAATTGATCCAATCAATTTTTAAATTTAAAGTTGCGCCTAAAGAGAAAAAAAACAAAATCAAAAAAAAATCTCGTAATGGCTTTAAACTATCCGCAATATAAAGAGAGATAGAACTGGACGCCATCGCAACACCAGCCACAAAAGCCCCTATTTCGTGACTTAATCCGAAAAATTTTGCCAATTCACTGATACTTAAACACCAGGCAATGGCCAGTAAAAAAATATATTCGCTGTAATTACTGAACTTATTGATTAATTTAATTAAGACATAACGTTCTAAACAAAATACCAAAACACATAGCCCAATAAAACCAGTGATTAATTTCACCCAAATACTGATTTCTGTAATACTATTTTTTTCCCCTAAAAATAATAATACAGAAATAGCCAAAATATCTTGCAATAGTAAGACACTGATAATCATTTCGTTCATTGTTTTTTGCTCCCAAGTGTCGTTTGGAAGCATTTTTAATGATAAAATTGTACTAGAAAACATAGAGGCAATCCCCATAATCAGGGCACTCGAATAATTAAAATTTAATAAAATACTGGTTAAAAATCCTATCATAAAAAAAACAAAAGAACTTGCAATTGTAATCTTAGCCGCATTTTTAATCAACTGAACCAAATGTTGGGGATGTAAATCTAGCCCCATTAAAAATAACAAAAATAAAATTCCAAAGTCTGATATCTTTTTAATAATCCCAGGATCTGAAATTAATTTTAGGCCATGCGGACCTATTAATATTCCTAATAAGATATAGGCTATTAACAGGGATTGCTTTAAATGCAAAACTACGGTGGCTAAAATAGCCGCCCCCAGGAATATCATAAAAATAGAACTAAATATAGATATTTCAGTTGTTCCCATCAGATCCCCCTTTGTGAAGCTTAGCTAATTTTAGAAAAACAAAATTGAAGGCTAATAAATGAGATCCACGGCCGCAATACCCGGGGCCTCTTGAATGGCTTGGAATGATTGGCCATTCAAGAGGATACTGCAGCCAGCTAATTTTAAGCGCACTGGTTTTTCATGGGCTTCTAGGCTGTATTCTACAAACAGTTGCTGGCTATTTTCTGTAAGGGGACTTGCGTATTGCTTTATAATTTTTAAAAGATTCTGAGCCAAATCCTGATTGTTTTTAAAATCTTGGCCGGGTTCTACTTTGATGCGAACGAATTTAGAAAATAATTTTCTAGCCTGCCATATATTATAAATCACCTTTATTTTTAAACGCATTTTACCGGAGAAATCTTTTGAAATTTCAATATCAAAAATTAATAACACATCTTTTATTAATTGGGGGCCTAATTTTTCATAGACTTCTCCAAACAGCGGGATTTCCATTCGGGTACTGCCGTCGTCCAATGTAATAAAGGCCATTTTTTTATTTTTACTATTTATTTTGGTTCTAATATCTAAAATAAAACCTGCTACCCTGGCTTTGCTGGAACCTAAATTCAATTGCTTTAAGGGGCAAACATGCATGCCTGCTAATTCTTGTTCATACTGCTGAATGGGATGCCCACTCAAGTAAAAACCCAAAACTTCTTTTTCGTATTTTAATTGCAATTCCAAAGGCCAGGGCTGGCTTGGTTTTGTTTTAATAGGTTCGGGTTCTTCTAAAAGTGCAAATAAATCGCCTTGGCCTTTTTGGTTATTGCTTGCTTTTTGTTGCGCTGCATGCTGTGCGGTTTCTAAATTAGCCAAAGCCCAAGCCCTGTGCTCTATAAAATCATCAAAAGCACCGGATTTAATCAGAGCCTCTAACACGCGTTTGGTGACTTTTCTTAAATCTACGCGCGCACAAAAATCAAATAAATCTTTAAAAGCGCCCTTTGTTTTTCTGGTTTCTAAAATATTTTCAATCGCCGCTTCCCCTACACCCTTAATAGCCCCTAGTCCATAAATAATTGCCCCTATTTTGGCATTAAAACTAAAATAATAAGCACTGGCATTAATATTGGGAGACAACATATTTAATTTCATGCGTTTCACTTCTTCAATGAAACCTACTACTTTGTCTGTGTGATTCATGTCTGAAGATAAAACAGCCGCCATGAAAGCACCGGGATAATGCGCTTTTAACCAGGCTGTTTGATAAGTAAGCAAGGCATAAGCTGCTGAATGCGATTTGTTAAAACCATAACCTGCAAATTTTTCCATTAAATCGAAAATATAAGCGGCTGTTTCGGCATCAACACCTCTTGCTTTTGATCCTTCTACAAATATGCTTCTTTGTTTGGCCATTTCTTCAGGTTTTTTCTTACCCATGGCGCGACGCAATAAATCCGCGCCTCCCAAGGTATAGCCTGCTAGCACCTGTGCAATTTGCATCACTTGCTCTTGATACAAAATAATGCCATAAGTCGGCTTTAAAACATAGGCAATGTCTGGATGCAAATCTTCTATGGGTTCTAGGCCATGTTTGCGATTGATGAAATCATCCACCATGCCCGATTGTAAGGGCCCTGGCCGGTACAGGGCGACCAAAGCAATAATATCTTCAAAGTTATCTGGTTTTAGGCGAATGATCAGTTCCTTCATGCCTCGAGATTCTAGCTGAAAGATGGCTGTTGTTTCACCACTTCTGAGCAATTCCAGTGTTTTAAAATCATCTAATGCTAGGCTATCTATGTCTACTTTGTCTGGAATGCTCTTTAGGGCCCAATCGATGATGGTTAAAGTTCTTAAACCCAAAAAGTCGAATTTCACCAAACCTATGGTTTCTACATCGTTTTTATCAAATTGCGAAACAATAGCCCCATCATTGCTTTCCGCATAAATTGGCGTAAAATCGCTTAAATCACCTGGTGCTATCACCACACCACCAGCATGCTTACCCACACTTCGAGTAATGCCTTCTAATTTTAAAGCCAAATCCAGTAAAATTCTCACCTCTTCTTCTTTTTCATAACGATCTTTTAGAATAGGCTCTTGTTCTATCGCAGTTTCTAGGGTTATTCCCAACTCAAAGGGTATTAATTTTGCGAGTTTATCGACAAAACCATAGGGTTGTCCCAATACCCGGCCTACATCTCGCACCACGGCCTTGGCTGCCATGGTACCAAAGGTTATGATTTGAGAAACTGCGTTTTTACCATATTTATGGGCCACGTATTCTATGACTTTGTCGCGTTTTTCCATGCAGAAATCGATATCAAAATCCGGCATGGAAACCCGTTCTGGATTTAAAAAACGCTCAAATAACAGATCATAAGGCAGGGGATCCAAATTGGTGATCCCTAAGGCATAGGCCACCAAAGAACCTGCACCGGAACCTCGGCCGGGGCCTACCGGAATGTCCTGGGCTTTGGCCCATTGAATAAAGTCTGCCACAATCAAAAAATACCCTGCAAAAC
>JBJSZW010000102.1:0-10495 GCA_046090565.1 Gammaproteobacteria bacterium | reverse complement strand
TGATTGTATCGCGTTCGCTATCTGCTGCCATATGAAAGCTCCAAGCAAAAATTTCATCCACAAATTTTTTAACGGAATTGAGCATTTCAAATTTTCCATCTTTCACGGAAGCCATTAATTTAAAAGTTTCCAGATACAATTTCATGTAATTGCCCGGAATTTTTATACTTTGATTGCTTAAAATAGCGGCATATTCAGCCCGCAATAATTGAACATAGAAATTTAAGAGGGATTCAGATGATTTGAGGATAAGTTGATCCATTTTGAATAACAGCCTTGGTTTTGAGTTTTGTTCAATTATTAGCAGACCTAAGAATAACAAAGGCCAGAAGCTTTCGCAACTGGCCTTCATCATTAATGCAGGCTTCTTTTTTTATCAGGGGTACTCTACACTGCTGCTGCAGGTGTTCCTGCTGTACCCGTGCTTCCTACGGCTCTTGTTGTTTCTGCTGTGTTAACGGTGGTATGCTGCCCAATTTCCAACTCATGCTCACGCAATTTTTGTTGGTAGAGCTTATTCAAAGTCACAACGGAAAAGATCCAAGCAGCCACAATGAGGCCTACGAAGAACAATAAGACTGGCAAGTTGTCTGCTATGGCGCCAAACAACAGAACCACTTGCAGGATAATACCGCCACCGGATTTACCCAATCTTGCACCAACCACATCGATTGCCGCTTTGCCCTTGATTTTGGATTCTGAATCCAAGGGAATGTAGGCCATTTCTTTGGTGGGATCGAAAAGTGAATACTTGGTTGCTTTACTTAAGATGTTTTGAACAGCTCCCATGATAACTGCCATCCAAAGCGGTGTGCAGGCCAAACCTAGGTATAGGAAAGCCGAACTCACCTCGTTTTTGTACATCACACAAACAAAGAAGATTGCTCCCGTGATCAATATCATGATGGGTGCCGCCAAGGCCGCAATTCTCCAGCCCAAAGATCGAATGATGTTGCTACCCACGGTGACCAACAATAAAGTGGCTATCCCTGTGTACATGGAAAAATAGCCCATGAAGGTGTTGTAATCATTTTCATTGGGGAATTGTTTACCCAATTGAGCTTTCCACACCACTTCGATTAAATTGATAGATACACCGTAACCCAATACCAACAGAGCAATGCAACCTAGGTATTTGGAACGGCTTAAGTATAAAAAGCTTTCCATGATGCTTAGCTTGGTTTTAGATTTTTTCTTGTTGCCGACACCATGACCATCAAAATAACGAGCATCCGTTAGAATGTTGTTATTCATCCAGTTATAGGTGGCTATAATAATGACACAACCCACGCTAATAGCGCCCATCAACCAATTAAGGGTATGGCCCCAAGCCGCTTCTTCGCTGGGAAAATTGGAACGAACATCTGAAAAATAAATAATCGTTAAACCAGAAGCAACAAGCGCTAAATTACCCAATTGCCCAAATCCTGCATAAAAACGTTTGGCTTCTTCTGGTTTGGTAATATGGTTTGCAAACTGCCAAAACAGCAAAGAAATACCCATACTTCCCCATAGTTCTGAGAGAATATAGAACAAAGCATAAGGCCAAACCCTGAACACAGCCACTAGCTTTTCAAACGTAGCCTGCATTTGAGTTGGGAAATAGTTGCTTACGATATTCTGAAGCGCATCCGCAGCTTGTACGGGGCTAAAGAGCTCAATATTTGGATAAATCAAGAATCCAAACGAGGCAAAGAAAATTAAAAAGGGCGTGATCACGGTATAAAAAAGCGTGGTTGCTTTTAATACATTGCTTAACTTTGCATAAGCAATCACAAACAAAATAGACATGGGCAAGGTTCCCCAGAACTTCAAAAAGGGTATGGCCTCGGCACCTGCGGCGGTTACAATCAAGGTATCCTTGGTGTCCCGCATAATGGTATAGTTGAATAGGAAGCAAAACATCATCACAACCATGGGCAAGAATTTTTTCAATTCATGATTATGAATAGGCCAGAAGATCTTCCTGAACTTACCGCTGAACTCATTGGCATGACCACCTTTTGTTACAGTCATATTTCGTTACCTCCATGGTACGTGGTTTATTTGTCTTGAAGAAATAGAGTGTACCAACACTGGCACAATCATTGCAAGCACCTAGGGCATGAAGATAAAAAAAATGATTAAAAGTATTAGTTTATTGCTTTTTCTAAACTCCCCAGGTCCTGGTTTGGCCTTTGATTTGAGCTCAGAAAATTTAATGCCCTTTTTGTTGCCCTATTTAGGCAACATTGAAGACACAAGCAACTTAGATATTCAGGTAAAACCGCTAGATGAACGAAGACTTCAGCACTGTAAAGCAGAGCATTTGGAAGTTTTTTTACCACCAGGCAGCCAAATAAAAAGCAAAACGACTTTGGGGATCCGCTGCAAATCTCCTAACCTAGAAGAAGGACCTACTTGGAGCACTTATGCACCTTTTGAAATCAGCATCAAAAAACCGGTGATGACTTTGAATCGAAACATCGAGGCCAAAGAAAAACTAGAACCAAGTGATATTCGTTGGGTGCCTGCCAATGTTTTGACTTTAAACAGAGGTTTTCTTGACCATTTAGAAACCCTAAACGGTAAAATTGCTAGACGCAACCTAAAGGCTGGCACTGTATTGATTCCAGATGATCTGCAAAAACAGAAATTAATCCAAAGAGGACAAATCGTTTCGGTACAAGCTAGACGGGGCACTTTGCTGGTAAGTACACAGGGCAAGGCTTTAAACGATGGCTTTATGGGGGAAAGCATTAAAGTAGAGAATTTAAACAGTAAACGAGTGATACAAGGAACGGTGAAAGGAGAACATGAAGTTGAAGTTTTATTTTAAGACCTATACTTATACTAAAGATTTAAATAATTAGGTCGATATTAACGATAGAGGTACAATACCATGGCTTTAGAAATAAACAATTCGCGTATTTACAACCAGCCCAACGTGAGCACTGGTGATGAAGCCCAAAGTGCTCGAGTTGCTGAAAGAGCGAACCAAAGACAGCTTGAATCCGGTAAACCAGTCGAAACTGTAACGGAGAAAGATAACGCGATTCAATTAGACCGCTTGGTGAAAGATCTAAGCAAATCACCGCCTGTAGATACCCAAAGAGTTGAGAATATCAGGCAAAAAATAGCACGACGAGAATTAGATATTTTAAGCGATAATCCTTCAAAACGTTTGGAAGCCGCTTTAAATGTTGCAAAAAAAATCAGCTCTTTAGAAAAAGAATTACCCAATAGAGAGTAATTTATAAAATAGTAAGGGATAATTAACCATGACTGAACAAGATGCCAAGCTTTTGTGTCTGCGCTTGGATGAACTTTTAGCGCATTGTGGGGATCTGCAAGCATTGCTAGTTTTAGAAAGAGAAGCTTTGGAAAATTATGCCACAGAAAATCTTGAATCTATTTTAGAAAAAAAAGAAACTATTTTAAATATTTTATCACAATCTAAAATTCAATTTGAAAATTTATTAAAAAAATATCAGTTAACTTTTAAAACCAAACCTATTTTAGATGCGAGTTCCCAACATCCCAAAATCAAATCTTTAATTAAAACCAAATTAGAACAATTACAATCCATGAGTATTCATATTGAAGAATTTAATTTGCTTAACAGCCACTTGATTCGTATGGGACAAAATCAAATTCAAAAATTAGTACAAGTTATTCAAGGCCGAGGAACTTCAGATTTTACCTATGATCAACGTGGTTTTTCAAATTTAAATCACAGCCAAACCAATCACTTGAATCAAGCCTAGGGAAAAAAAATTTATGCTGGGATGGCTGCGAAAAATATTAGGTACGAATAAAGATCACTCAGAACAAGAAACCAATAATACACCTTTCAAAGATAACTTCAGCACATCGAAAGAGTTTAATTTAAAAGTTCTGAATAATTTACAAGATCAGCATGCCTCTTTGGTTATCCATTTTCCCCAACATTCTGAACAATACGTTAGTATGATTTTAGAAATTAATCCAGAAAAAAATAGAATTATGCTTGATGAATTTGTACCCCGTGAAGGCCATGAAAAAGCTATCTCTGGAGAAGTTTTTCGTGTTTCCACTTCACATCATGGTGTTGCTATTATTTTTAGAACCAAAGTAATTGAACATGGTTTTCATGATAGCATTCCCTATTATATAGCAGAAATTCCAGAAGAAATAGAATACCGACAGTGCCGAGACAGCTTTAGATTACTTTTACCCAGTTCTTCACATTTTATTGCTAAACTAAGTCGTGAGAATCTAAAATTAGAAGGTCTGATTCAAGATCTTTCTTTCAGTGGCATGGGGCTTGTTTTAAAAAATAAATTACCAGCAGATTCAAACCTACAACGACTCGACGTTTTTGAAGAATGTGTTATTTATGATGCTCATCATAAACCTATTATCCTTAAATTTGAAATCAGACGAATCATTATCGATGAACAAAATAACAAGACCATTTTGGGTGGTAAATTTGTTCAAATAGACAAACCCACACAGAAATTAATCAACAACATGGTGGCAACTTTACAACGAGAACAGCGGCGTAAAGAAAATCGCATGAATTAATTTTAGCGCTTTAATTCAAAATCAACACGAAAAACCAAGGCCAGGCCAATCAAAGTCGCCAGCATACTGCTGCCCCCATAACTCATAAAAGGCAGTGTTAGGCCCTTGGTGGGTAATAAGCCTAGATTAACACCTATATTAATCAAACTTTGAACGGCAAAACAAAAGCCTATTCCAAATACCACATTGGCTGAAAAATATTGTTGTTTTTTCCAGGCAGCCCATGCTATTTTAAAAATTTTATACACAAAAGCGCTGAACAGAAATATAATTAAAACCGACCCCACCAAGCCCAGTTCTTCTGCAAAAACCGCAAATAAAAAATCCGTATGTGGCTCTGGCAAATACAACAATTTTTGAACACTGCCCCCCAAACCTGTGCCCAATAAACTACCTCGACCAAAAGCAATCAAGGCCTGTGTTAATTGATAACCGCCTGAAAATTGATCGTTCCAGGGGTTCAAAAAAGACACCAATCGCTCTAAACGATAAGGCGATGAAACTGATAAAATAGCAATTCCCGCCAAAGCAGATAATAATAAACTGAAAAAATAATACCAAGGCACATTGGATATAAATAACATAAAGATCACGGTTGAAATAATCACCACCGTTGCACCTAAATCAGGTTCTTTCAGCAATAAGCTCGCAATAATGCCTATTACCAACAAGGGCTTTAAAAAACCCGTGATTTTAAAACTCACTTCATAAGCATGTCGTACCAAATAGCTTGAAATATAGATAATCACAGCAATCTTAGTGAATTCAGACATTTGTAAAGACACCGGCCCCAATTGTAACCAACGCAAACTGCCATTCACAGGTTTTGCAACCCCTGGGATTAAAATAAAAGCCAAACTCGCAATACTCAACAGCAGTAGATACCAACTTACCTGGTACCAAAAGCGCATGGGAATAAAAGTTACGACCCACGCACAAACTAAGCCTATGGCCATGTATATCACTTGGTTGATTGCAAAATACAGGGGAAAAATTTTCTTGGCCTCTGCTATTGGCACTGAACTTGAAGCCACCATGACCAGACCTATCCCTAAGAGCAGGGCTGAAATCAACAATAACAAGGGATCAAATAAAATACGCGTTTTAGATTGTGTCGGGGCTTGTGTGTTTAAGTTCATATCAATTGAAGCCCTAAAAAATAGCCAAGACTTGTTTTTTGAATTGTTGTCCCCTGTCTTCGAAATTTCTGAACATATCCGTACTGGCACAAGCTGGCGCTAATAAAACACCATCTCCTGGCTGGGCTTGTTCGAGGGCTTTTGATACAACTTCCACCATGGAACTCACCTGAATACAAGGCAACTCACCTTCTAGTAATTCTAGAAAACGAAAAGCATCTTTACCAATTAGGATACAAGCTTTAACATTTTTTAAAATAGCTGGCTTTAAATCCCTTAAATCAGCACCTTTGGCATCACCTCCTAAAATTAAAACCCATTGGCCTTTGATCTCATCCCTCAAACCTTCTAAAGCGGCCAAAGTTGCCCCTACATTCGTAGCTTTAGAATCATTTACAAATAAAATATTTTGCCAAATTCGAACCTTTTCTGCACGATGTTCTAAACCTTTGAAATTTCCTAAAGCCTTTTGCATTTGATCTGAAAATTCCAAACCCAAAGCTTTTAATATCGATACACTGGCCTCTAAATTTAATTGATTATGATGACCTAGCAAAGAAAAACCAGCGTTTGAGACTTTCAATTCAGCTTTAGCTCCAAAAGGATGATAAGCAGAAGGCTGCAATCCACAGGGTAAATGTTTTAATAAATAAGCATCCTGTGCATTGTATACCAAGTGTTTGGCGCCTTTGTAGATAATATGTTTGGCCGCGTAATAACTTTCTAAAGTTTCATGGCGATCCAAATGATCAGCGCTGATATTTAAAAAACAAGCCACATCCAATTTTAAATCAAAATCAGCCAACAGTTCTAATTGAAAGCTTGATAATTCTAATACACAATAATCTATTTTTAAATCGGCTGTTTTTTCTAATAAATCCAAAACAGGCCGACCAATATTACCTCCCACAACCACAGCATGACCTTGGGCTTCTAATAAAAAGCCAGTTAAGACTGTCACTGTACTTTTTCCATTGGATCCTGTAATGCCTATTATTTTTGTACTTTGATTCCTCGATTGTTTCAGTTCTTGAAGAAATAATTCTACATCAGAATTCATTTTAAAACCCTGAACTCGAGCCCTTTGAATCCAAGGCAACTTTAAACTCAAACCAGGGCTTAGGACCAGACAGGTATTTTCTGGTTCAAAGCCTAATTGCAATAAATCCTGGGCCTCTAGGCCCCCAAATTGGCAAGCAATTGCTTGGTATTCTGCGTAGAATTTTCTTGCCTGAGGCGGGGTTTCTCGGGTATCCCAAACGCTTATTTTTTCCCTAGAAATTTTAAGTGTTTTTAAAAGATAATTTAAAACCGAAAATCCCGTAGCGCCCAGACCTATAATAATATAATGCATATTTTTTTAATTTATCTTATCTATCTTAGTTTTAAAGTTGTAAGGCCAAATAAAACCAATACCACAGTAATGATCCAAAAACGAACGATGACTTTGGTTTCTGGCCAACCCGATAATTCAAAATGATGATGAATAGGGGCCATACGAAAAATACGTTTACCCCTTAACTTAAAACTAAACACTTGTAAAATAACAGAAAGCGTTTCTAGAACAAAAATTCCAGACATGATAAAAAAAACCAGTTCTTGCCTAACCGCTACCGCAATCGTTCCTAGAGCTGCTCCCAAACTTAGCGAGCCTACGTCGCCCATGAACATTTGGGCCGGATAAGTGTTGAACCAAAGAAAGCCCAAACCCGCTCCCACCAAGGCCCCACAAATAACGCTCAGCTCCCCCACCCCTGGAATAAAAGTAAAACTTAAATACTCTGCAAATTTTATATTACCAATCACATAGCAAAAAATACCCAGGGCCACGGCTATTAAGGCCGAAGGAACAATCGCCAGACCATCTAACCCATCGGTCAAATTAACCGCATTGCTACTGCCTACAATCACGAAATAAGCTAAAACCACATAAAATCCACCCAAATGAATTTTAATATTTTTGAAAAATGGCAAATACAAATACAATTCTTGGGGCGAAGCCTGAGCATACAAATAACCCGCAGCAATCAAAGCAATCAGGGATTGCCCTAAATACTTCCAGCGTGCAGCCAAGCCCTTGGGATTTTTCAAGATCAATTTTTTATAATCGTCCCACCAACCTAAAATACCACAACCCAAGGTGACAGCCAAAACCACCCAAACATAATGGTTCTTTAAATCAGCCCACAATAAAACAGCCACTGCAATCGTAAAGAGAATTAAAATCCCCCCCATGGTGGGTGTACCTTTTTTAGAGAAATGGCTTTTGGGACCATCGTCTCGCACCACCTGACCTATTTGCGCTGTTTTTAAAGCTCGAATGACTTTAGGCCCCAAGAGTAGGGATAAAATCAAAGCGGTTAAAGCGGCTAACATGGATCTTAAAGTAATGTACTGAAAAACAGATAATAATTTTAAATGCTGGGACCATTGCTGAAATAAATAACTTAACATGGTATTAACATAGTAATTCTTTTACCACCTCTTCCATTTTTGAACCCCTTGAGCCTTTGATAAGAACTGCTGTTTTAGAATCTAATTGATTTTTGATATTTGATATCAAATCTGTTTTTTCTTCAAAATGAAGAGCTAAAGTTTCAAAATTGCCAGAGCTTCCAAAAGCCTCTGCAGTGATCTTTGCTTCTTTGCCTACAGTAAAAATGCCTTGAATTCCCAAGTTTTTCGCATACAAACCAATGGCTTGATGCAAATTTTCAGTGTGTTCGCCCAACTCTCGCATGCCACCAAAAACCCAGTATTTTTTAGTGTACTTTTCTTGCTGACTCAAAACATCCAGTGCAGATTTTACCGCATCGAAACTTGCATTATAAGTATCATCGATGATCAAAGAGTGATTCAAACCTTGATTAAAAACCAAGCGCCCAGGAACCGCTTGGGTTTGTTCTAAACCTTCTTTGGCTGTAGTGAGATCAACCCCCAACCCATGAGCCATGGCCATCGCAGCCAAAGCATTACCAATATTGTGTTTCGAGGGCAGGGGCAGACAAATACGTAGTTTTTGATTCTCAAAACAGACTGTGAATTCAGAAGCCTGAGAAAATACTTGGCTATCACACACCCTAAAATCAGCTGCTTGATTTTCTAATGCAAAGCTTAAAACACGAATGCCTCGGGCCCTTAAAGTATTTAACCAAAATCCTGCAAATTCATCGTCTAAATTAATAATGGCTAAACCTTGGGGAGATAACTGATTGTAAATTTCACCCTTGGCATTGGCAATGCCAAGACGTGAGCCAAATATTTCAATATGAGCGGTCCCTACATTGTTTATCAAGCTAACAGAGGGCTGCACCAAATCACACAATTTGCTGATGTCCCCTATTCTTCTGGCCCCCATTTCAATGATTGAATAGCGATGTTCTGGTTTTAAATCTAATAAACTCATAGGAACACCGATGTCTGTATTCAGATTACCCTGGGTACAATGAACTGCTTGAGCGCCAAAAGCGGCAGATAAAATGCTGGCTAATAGATGCTTCACGCTGGTTTTACCCTGACTACCGGTAATAGCTAAAAAGGCTATTTTATGCTTTGCTTGAAGGGAAGCAAGATGCCATTTAGCCAATTGGATCAAGCTTTTTTTAGTATCTTGCACTTGAAAAATGGGCCCCAGATTCTTGAGATTTTCTAGTGTCTTTTCGGCCAAAACCGCAGCAGCCCCTGCTTCGAAGGCAGCTTCTATAAAATCATGGCCATCCATTTGTTCCCCAGGAATCGCGACAAAAACATCGCCTGATTTTGATTTTTTCCTGATTTTTCGAGAATCCACTTGAAACTGACCCAGTTGCCCTGCCTCTAGTAGCTGTTTTAAGCCTTCTAGATTTTTCAAATCCAAAAGTGCATTCAAGGCCACTGCTTGATCTGAAAAAGGCAAAATCGCTTCAGCTAAAATTTGGGTGTTTTCATGGCCTTTACCGGCAATTAAGACAATATCTTCGGATTCTGATTCTAAAATAGCCTGTAAAATTGCTGTTTTGCGATCTAAAATTATTTTTAAATCCGTTCTTCCTAAATTTGGATCCCAACCTTTTAAAATATCCGTTATAATTTGTTTGGTATCTTCGGTTCTAGAATTATCTTGAGTAATAACAATACTTTTTATAAAATCCGCATATTTTTGCAAAACTTTTAACATTTCTGGTCTTTTTAGCCGATCGCGATCCCCACCGCAGCCAAATACAATATGTAAACCTGAATTATAAGCACTTAAAGCCTGGACCACTTTTTCTAAACCATCCGGGGTATGCGCATAATCTACAATGATATTTTTATTAAAATAGGGATCTTCTAATAATTCCATTCGTCCCTTCACAGCTTCCAAACTTGGAATAGCAGAGATTATTTGTTCTATGGGCAAACCTGCTGCCCAAACTGCAGCCAAAGCCGCCAATAAATTACTAATGTTAAATTGCCCCAATAAACGGGTGCTTGCTTGAAAAACCCCAAAAGGCCCTGTGACTTCAATTTCAGTGCCCATGATACTGGCTTTTAAAATCTTAGCTTGAATATCTGCATTATTTTCTAAAGTTTTTAAAGCATAGCTGATTTTTTTACCAGGGTATGCTTCATAAAAAATTTGGCCTTGAAGATCATCCAAATTAAATATCGCTGTTTTTAAATTAAAATCACTGAATAATTTGGCCTTGGCTTGGGCATAATTTTGCATATTGCCATGATAATCTAAATGATCATGGGACAAATTGGTAAAAATACCATAGTTTATTGGGATTTGATCAAAACGTTTTTGATCCAAAGCATGAGAGGAAACTTCTAAGCTTAAAGCGCTGATA
>JBJSZW010000101.1:0-6759 GCA_046090565.1 Gammaproteobacteria bacterium | reverse complement strand
AAGTTCAGTAAATTCTGTTTTTGACAGTTCAAAGCCTTTCATGTGCATATACTAACACGATCAGATCCTAAAAGCAAAACGTTTTGGGTATATTAAGAATCTTTTAGATGCATATGAACAACCGAACTCAGGGATATCATGCGCTAAACGTCTTACTTCTTTGGTTAATAAAGACAATGAATTTGGAAAATATCTTGAATCCAAATATCCTCAAAAAATGAAAGGTTTAAAAGGCATGTGTCAAGCGATTTCTAAATTTATTGGGTTATGCAAAGATTATATGCTTGGTAAAAAGGAAAAAATTAAACAAACAAAAAATCTAAATGCATTGATAGACAGCGACTTTGAGCAACAAAGGTTGTTAATAAGTAATGTTTTTATAAAACACGGTCAAAAAGCATTTGAGAATCAGGCTACAAGGAATGCAAGCAAACCATCCCCATCACAAAAATAAAAACTAAAGCTTTTCAATACAAGCCACAGGACAAACCACCTGGCATTGGGGCACATCAAAATGCCCCTGGCATTCGGTGCATTTGCCAGCCTACCATCACTTGGTTCGAAAATTTGAGCAATTGAGAAGAATATACACCCTTGAAAAACAACAGCTCTAGACTTCTTGACTAATATAGCAAATATGCTATATTAAGTTTATGAAAAACACATGGTTAGTTACATTTTATGATAAAAAGGTACAAGAAACAGTAGCCAAGCTACCCACAGGTTTACTTGTAAAATATGCAAAACTAACGACTTTAATGTAAACTTATGGCCCTGATATTGGGATGCCACATACGAAACATTTGGGAAAAGGCTTAATTGAAATGCGATTACAGGCATCTGAGGGCATTGCTAGAGTGTTTTATGCTGCTATTTTCAACAAAGAAATAGTCATATTACACTCTATTATTAAAAAAACACAAAAAACTCCGAGAAAAGATTTAGAAATTGCTTACAATAGGTTGACTGAGGTGAAAAATGAGTATGAGTAAAAGATTAAGTAATAGAAAGTTTTTAAACACACTAATGAAAGATCCTGAGTTTAAATTAAAATACGCTAGCTTAGATCATGAATTTAGTTTATTAGAAAAAATGTTACAAGCCAGATTAGCGGCGGGTTTATCACAATCTGAAGTTGCAAAAAAAATGCATACCACTACCTCTGTTATAGGGCGACTTGAAACAGCTGGTGGCCAAAAAAATCATTCACCAACATTAAATACATTAGAGCGTTATGCTTCAGCCATGGGGTATAAATTGAATATAGAATTTGTTCCAGTATCCAAGGCCATTGCGTCATAATAAAGCATAATAATCACAGCTTTTCAATACAAGCCACAGGGCAAACCACCTGGCATTGAGGCACATCAAAATGCCCCTGGCATTCGGTGCATTTGTCTGGGTTTATTTCGTAGCGGGATTCGCCAAAATAAATGGCTTGGTTAGGACATTCTGGTTCGCAAATATCACAATTAACGCATTCATCTGTTATTTTTAGTGCCATGTTCTAATTTTTTCCAAACATTCGGGGGTAAAAATTTGCTAGCATCCCCATTCAAGCGCAGCAGTTCTCGCACCAAGCTGGAAGATATATGGTTCACTTCAGAAGCGGGGCTTAAAAACACGGTTTCAAATTCTGGGGCCAAGCTTTGATTCACGCGCCATAGATTGAGTTCGTATTCCCAATCCAAGGCGCTTCTTACCCCACGAACTATAACCTGCGCTTGAACGCTTTTCAACCAGTTCACCAAAAGACCATCGAAAAACTGTACTTGCACTTGTTTTAAATGGGCAACAGCCTCTTCAATAAAACTCACGCGCTCCTGAATACTAAAACAGGGCTGCTTATTGCTTTGCACCGCAACACCAATAATCAAGGGGCTAAACAGCCTTACTGCCCTCTCAATAATATCCAAATGCCCTTTTGTTATGGGATCAAAGGTGCCGGGAAAAACAGCTTTCATAGTTTGAAACCGTCTCCAATAATTCGTAAACGCATTCTAATTTACTCTCTGGCAGAATACCATGCCCTAAATTAACAATGTGCTGGCCAGGATGTGGATAATTTTCCAACAAATATTGTACTTGATTTTTAACCAATGCAGGATTAGTTAATAAAATGCTGGGATCCAGATTGCCCTGTAAAATGGCCTTTGGATTGTCCAAAGCCAGCTCATGAATATTGGCCATGTAATCAATACCTACCGCATTGGGGCCGGCGTTCAAGATTTCTTTTAAATACAGGCCTGCATTTTTGGTAAAGAAAATAACAGGAATTTTAGGATAATCCAAACGAACCACTTCTAATATTTTTTGCATGAATTTCAAAGAATACTGTAAATATTGGCTTTTATTTAAAATACCCCCCCAGGTATCAAAAAGCATTAAAGCATCGGCACCGGCCTGTACTTGGGCTTTTAAATAGGCTGCTATGGCTTCAGCCAAATGCTGGAGCAATAAGCTTAAGCTTTCTGGCTCTTGGTACAAAAAAGATTTTATTTTACTAAAGCTTTTGGAGCTACCGCCTTCTAGCATATAAGTTGCTAAAGTCCAAGGGCTGCCAGAAAAACCAATCAGGGGCGTTTTTGAACCCAATTCAGCTTTGGTAAGTTGAATGGCTTGCATCACATAGGCCAAATCTTCATAGGGCTCCAAAGTTTTTAAAACCTGTATCTGTTTCTTAGATTGGATTGGATTTTCCAAAACTGGGCCTTCGCCATTCACAAAGTGAACTTTTAATCCCAGGGCATCTGGAATGGTTAAAATATCTGAAAAGATAATCGCGGCATCCAGGGGGAAGCGTTGCAAGGGCTGTAAAGTCGCCTGCATGGCCAATTCTGGTGTTTTACAAAACTGCATAAAATCGGGCACTTGGGCCCGCAAAGCGCGATACTCTGGCAAATAACGCCCGGCCTGGCGCATCAACCACACGGGGGGACGATCCACTGGCTCTTGGTTCAATACTTTTAAAAAACGATGGTTCACGAAATCACTCTCTTGTGTAAATCTTTAAGCCCCCGAATCCATGGCTGCTTACTTCTTACATGCAGGGGCAAGGTTTGTATACTTTGGGCAGCCGCCTCTTTCGAAACGAACTTACCATAATATACCACATACCAGATTTTTTTCTGAACCAAAATTTTACTGATTTTCATAGCCTTAATAGGCTTGAGCGTTTTAACCAAGCGTTTGGCTTCTGCTGCTTCAGGAAAAGCGGCTAATTGAACAACATAGGCTCTGTCCAGATTTAAAGTAGATGGTAGAGTTAATGCCGGTGCAGATGCCTGTTTTGAGCTAGACTCTTGAATATTTTTTGCACTTAGAGCTGGGGAAGGGGGGGGGCTACTTCGTTTTTCTAAAGCTGACTCCGGCTGAGTTGTTTTTGGTAACTCTGCCTTAGGTACAGGTTGAGATTCTGGTTCAGCAGCAGGTGGGCTTTTACTTGTTTCAGATACAGCTGCACGGGCAGCTGGTGCCGCCGCTACTGGCTCAGATACTTTAGATTCTGGCGCTGTAGCTGCCGGTGTAGAGGACTCTGAATTTTTTTTATGAGATGCTTGCGCTTGTTCTGTTGTAGTTTCTTTAGCCGCTTCTTTGGAGGCTTCTTTTGGGGTTTCTTTTTCTGCAGGATCAGGCTGATAATTCAAAACACTCAAAGGCCCAGGGGGTAAGACATAGAAATCATCCTCTTTGCCACCATAGTTAATTTTAGTAGGGTCTAATTGGGGTACTGGCTTTTTAGGCGCAGCGGGCGCTGTAGGCTTGGGATCCGGCTGAGAGGTTTCTGTTTTTGGGGCTTCAGGAGCCACCGTTGTAGAGGCAGGATCTGAAAGAATTGTTGGACTGGTCACGGATTTCAAATCAGGCTTTTCTACTTTTTTTTCTTCTTTTTTCTCTGGCTCTGGAGTTTTTTTAGTCGGTTCTTCCGGTAATTCTGGCTTTAAACTCAAAAGCAAAATCACCAGTATTAAAATAACAAGGAAACTAAAAGTCCCAACGCCTATTAATATCAAATGCGTGGTAGATAAAGCATTAATTTTGGCTTTAAAAAGTTCCAGTTTGGCTTTTATTTTTTCTTTTAAGCCAGAGCCAGAAGGCTTAGGTTCGCCTTCTTCTGCTCCTTCTATTTCTTGTTCTTCTTGCTTGTCTTTTTGTGCCATGCGTTATATTACAAGATAGATTTTATGATTTTTGGTGTAATAAAAATTACTAATTCTTCAGTATTTTTAGAATAATTTTTATTTTTGAATAAACGGCCAATAACCGGTATATAACTGAAAAAAGGTGTCCTGGCTTTATTATCTGTGATTGTATTTTTCATGACCCCTCCCAAAACAACTGTTTCTGCGTTCTGCAATAAAACTTTTGTACCTATAGTTTGTGTATCAATATTCGCTCCATTAGGCTTATCATTTTTAATTTTCAAATCCAAGAAAATACTATCATTAGGTAAAATTTGAGGCGTCACTTCTAATTTTAAAGTGGCGTTTACAAACTTTTTGGTTGTTCCTCCTGAAGCAGATTCCTCACTATAAGAAACTTGAACGCCAGATTCTATGGTAGCAGCCACTTGATCCATGGTTCTTAGTTTTGGTTTAGAGATCACTTTACTTTTATCTTCGCTTTCTTGTGCCTGCAGCTCTAAATCCAACAAAGCGCCCCTGGGTAAGCGGGACAATGCAAAGCCCAAATTCAAATTGCCTGGTGTTGCGACACTGGCGCCTAAATCAGTCACAAATCCTTGCCAGGCTGGAACTCCAAAACCTATTGCTTTTGAACCATCTTCAACGAAATATTCGCCCTCATTGTATTTTTCTGGCCTAGCGTTTATTTGGCGGGTATTCCAATCTTCTAGATAAGAAGGTAAGGTACTGGCATGTGCCGTACTTTTTCCAATCCCCAAACGTTTTGTTTTGCCAACATTTAGAACACCAGAAGTGCCCCATTTGAAACCCAATCTATCTGCAAGATTAATCGTGGTTGAAACCACTTGGGCTTCGATTTCAATTTGTTTGGTTGGGATGTCTATTTTTTGGATGATGTCTTTGACTTCTTCCAATTTTCTGGCTGTGTCCTGAATCAAGAGCGTATTCGTTCTGGTATCTACCGTTACATTTCCCCTATCGGATAAAATAGCATTTTCTTTGGTTTTGAGGATTTTTGAAATATCATCCGCCTTGGCATAATTAATTTGAACCATTTCAGAACGCAGGGGGGTGAGTTCTTCTGCTTTTTGAACGGCTTGTAATTCTACTTGTTCATTGGCTGCGATTTCTTCGGCTGTTCCAACCATCATCACATTGCCACTTTGGCGTTTTGATAAATTTTTTGCTTTTAGAACCATATCCAAAGCCTGATCCCAAGGCACATTGGCTAATCTTAAAGTTAATTTCCCTGTTACTTTGTCTGTTGTAATGATATTGATGCCTGTAAAGTCACTTAAGATTTGCAAAACACTTCTAATTTCGATGTCTTGGAAATTCAAAGACAGCTTGGCACCCGTGTATTGGGTATTTTTACTTAGATTTCTTTTAATCGCAGTTTCGAGATCAATTAACTCTAGAATATATTCATTGTCTATTTGGTAGGCTATTTTTTCTATTTTTCCTTCATAGCTTAAAGAAACTTCAACATTATTTCCTTCTTGTTTGGCCTGGAATTGTTTAACAGGGGTTCCAAAATCCACCACGTCATAAATATTTTCTAAATTAGCAGGCAAAGAACCGCCATAAATAACAGCTTTTATTCTATTGGCGTTTTCTTCCAAGTCAATTCCTGTTTCTTCTTTGTCTAAGCGAAGAATCAAGCGGCCCTCTCCATATTCTCCTCGTCTAAAATCAATGCTCTGAACTCTTACTTGGCCTTTTGCATCCGAAATTTTATTTTGTTTTAAAATCGTTTCTTCTGCAATAAAGGTATCAATGATCAATTGATTCTCTTTTTGAGCCAAACGGTACTTTACCCGATCTTTTAAATCAATGCTGATTCTTAATCGATTGTCACCCTCTAATATATTGAATCCATTCACTACCCCTGAAGAAAATTTTTGATTGATTTTTTCTTTCGAAATTTTTAATTTGGTACCTGTAAAATCTAAAATTAATCGGTTAGGCTCATAAGTCATAAAGGCTTTTGGATGAACTGCTTTTGAATCGAATTCTAGTCCTATTTGTGTTCTTTCTGGAGAAATCATATCTACAAACACATCGCGAACAGATGCAGCCCAAACAGGGCTATTTAATAAAATCCAAAGCGCGCTCGCAAGTACCAACCACCAATACATTTTATTTTTTTGACTAAACATCATCCTAGCCCCTATTTTTGCTCTGCATTTAAAAATGTAACCTTTTCTTGCCAGCCACCTTCTGGGCTAGGTACAAGCTCCATCATTCTAATGAAATTTGGATTGATTTCTTCAATGATTCCATGATCTGGGCCCATGTAATTGCCCACCGTAATACGGTGCACCATCCCTGTACTGTCTGAAATCAAGGCCCAGTAGCTTTCTTCCTGCTGCAAATAACCCACATATTTTAGTGCATTTAAATTAAATTTTTCTAAAGGCTCTCTTATTCTGTATGCATTCGGTTTTGGCCCTGTATAATTTGGATCATCATCTTTTTTAGCTTTTACTGCTTGAACAGTTTTATCCACATATTCCTCAAAGGGGTTTCTTAAATCTTTGGGATCGTAAATTACGATTTCTGGATCAGCCATTTTAGGCAAGGGGGGAATGGCCTTGGGTGTCTTTTTTTCTGT
>JBJSZW010000100.1:0-6683 GCA_046090565.1 Gammaproteobacteria bacterium | reverse complement strand
TGCCGAAAAGTTATGCTGCATAAGGAAGTCGATTATGCGAAGATTTTTGACTCAAAAACGTGATTATGCAACAAAGCCTTTTTTCTAACAAAATTCATAATAAAAACCAACTTTTATATTAAATAAAAACATGATTGGATTAATACCGAGTATTCAAGCACTACACTGACTGGCCGCTCTCTTTATAATTTATTTCTCATTAAAATATAGATTTTTTAGAAAAGATGAAGCGCATACACGCATTTAAATCACCGCTAATTTGATATAACACAGAAAGATTAAATATGAGAAGGATGAAAGCCTACAACAAATAGCGCCAATAACATTCCTATAATATACAACAAAAAGAAAAATACCCCTCCATCTCCTCCCGATAGCTTGGCTACAAGTGCCAAAAACCATATGACCAGGAATAACAAAATAATTCCGAGTATTTTAAATATAATACTAAATAGTTTAGAAAGATTAGACAGGGCAGATGATTTACCCTTGTTCTCTTCAATAAAATTCATAACTTTTTATACCCACATAAAAAACATATTCGATATTATATATTAGGCGCCCCGAGTATTCAACTATTAATAATTAAAATTAATTTTCATGAATTTAATATTTTCTTTAAATCATCGTAGAGAATTTTTGAATGATGTCTTGTATCGACGGGTATTTTTTTTACAATTTTTACTGTGTCTATGTCTATGTTCTTTAGTTTTGTTTTTATTTTATCGCATAATTTGGCGCCATCTAAAACTAACGTTTCAATCACTACAATCGACCCACCATTCATCTGTACCAAAGCAGCTTTTTCAACTTCAGGAAAAGACATGGCGGCAGCTTCTACACAGAAAGGGTATATTATTTTTTTCTTATTTCTTATTTTTTCTGAACATCTTCCTGCCAGCCATAATCTTCCATTTTGATCCAAATAGCCTGCATCACCCGTACGATGCCAAACGGCATTTCCAACTTTAAATTTTGTTTTATGTTCATCTCCGAAGAGATAAGATTTTTGAACATGATCACCCGTTACAACTATTTCTCCATACTGATTTGGTGGCAAAACAAGGCTATTGAATTCAGATTCTGTAAATGGCCCCAACGAGATACTAGAATGATCTGGAACAATAGCTAACTGAATTTTAGAAATAGGCTGTCCTGCTAATAGGCCATGCCCATTTTTCATTTTTTTGAAATCCAGAGCTGTCATCTGGCTTAAATCAATATGTGCGATAGGCTCTGCTTCGGTGGAGCCATACACAGCAATAATTTCCGATTTTGGAAAAGAATCCTGTACATTTTTTAATAAACTAGGAAAAACGGGTCCTCCCCCTGTATAAATTTTTTCTATACCGTTTAATTTTTCTTGAGTAGAAATTAGATAATCCGATATTTTTTTAAAAAATGCAGGTGCTGCTAAAATTCTATTCACATGATTCTTTTTCAATTGTCTGATTATTTTATTCGCATCTAAGCTTTGTATATTTTTTATTTTTTGGTCTGGGATCACAGTTGTAATACAGCTTGCTAAATTTGATAAAATAAAAACAGGTAGGGTATTTAACTCGATATGATGGCTAGAAAAGGGCAAAGCATCTACAATCGCCTGATGTTGATGAATGAGAAATTCATGAGAGCGAGAAATCGCCTTTGGAACCCCCGTGGATCCACTTGTAAAAGTAATCAATGCAGGGGTATTCGGAGCAATTTCAATAGAATTCTCAAAATTTTTCGAGGCCTTTAATAAACTACTTCCGGGAATCCAAATGTTGGTAGAAAATTTCTTTGGAATATCTCTTATTGCCTTAATAAAACGTAGTAAGTGTGCTTTAGGGCTTCCTATAAAAACTTCAGGCTTAATAGCCTCAATACATTGTGCTATTTTATTTTTATCTGTAGTAGGATCTACCAATACAACGGTTGAACCATTTTTAAGCAATGCAAAAAACAAAATATATAATTCAATACTTAAGGGAACAAACAGCATAGCTTTATGATTTTTTAATACACCCTGTTCCCTTAGGAAATTGGCAAACAAATCGGATCGACAATCTAATTCTTGATAGCTTATTTGCTTATCTTCGTGAATTAATGCAGTTTTGTTAGGCTGAATCTCTGCATATTTTTTTAAAATTTCAATAATATTCATTTGAAGCCCAATGATTTTCCATACAAAGCATATTTGCGTATTGTTTCTGCTGATTTTTGGCTTATTACCCGGGAAACATTATCATCAAACATTAGGGCATGGATAATATTTTTGTAACCATCAATTGCAGCACTTTGGTGTATGGCATGAACCAAATAATTACCTAAACCTGCGTATTGCCGGCCTGGTTTTTTAGCCACCGTTTTAACAATCAAGGTATCTATTATTTTTCCAGATTGTTTTTGCAATAAATCAGGAATGGCAAAAATAAACCCCACCAACTCCCCCTTATGCTCAGCCAAGAGAAAATATTTTGGTTCAATATAAGGTATTATTTTTTCGTATAAATTAATAAAATCTTCCAATAAAATACTCGTATACAAGAAATTTCCAGAAAAACTTTCCAAAGAAAGCCTATGAACAGATTTAAGTTCTTCTTTTGCTCTACTTAAACCAAAAGGTCTTATCACTAACCCTAATATTTCTTTTTTTAATTTAAATTTTTCAGCAGATTGATCAATATATTCAATTCTGGAGCTTCTGGCAGAGCTGTAGTGAGCAATAGGCTCAAAACCTACTGATTTAAATATTTCAGGCCATTCTTTCGGGGTAAAATATTCTAAAAAAAAAGGAGGATATTGTTCTGAATGGGTAACGAGTCGATAACTTTGCCATGTATTGCCATTCATTGGTCCAATCACATAGCTAGAGCCTAATTCTTGAAGTCGATTTAAAACAACTAATAATATTTCCTGCCCTGATTTAGCATCGTTTGTAAAAAAATGTCCTAAAGAACTCGCGATAGCACCCTGCCAGGGCAGATTATTTAACCAAAAAGAACAAACCGCTTCCAAAGTATTATTTTTTATAATACCCCAGGTTTCATTTGGATTTCCAGAAAAATTTGGGAACGAAGCATCTTTAGGTAAATTTAATTTTTTAAGTTCTAATAATTTTATTTTCTGAATATTAGAATTCATATTGACTCCATAATATAAAATGGTATAAGCCCCAAGATTGAACCTGATATTGCCAATGCAGCTTCTGCCAACCAACGTTTTTGGCTAAATCTTTCTGCATTAATGCTAAATATTATGCCGCCTATAAACATCAATAAAATTGCAAAAGCAGTTAAAATTAATAACTGCCTATTTATATCAAAATATATCCATGTTGTTATTAAGACCATACCACTTGACAATAAACTCGTCAATAAAATAGTTTTAGAATTTGCTTTTTCCCCATTAAGTTCTTTCAATCGCAATAAAACGATAATTTGAAGATGAATAGCCAAAGAAAATGCAAAGAAGAATAAACCATAAGGCAATTGGAATACTTTTTCCATTAGAATCCAAAAAAATCCTCCGCTGAACACGCTTAACACTGAATCTAACGTATAATTATGTTCATCTTTGTATATTTTCACAAGTGCAATGTGGCTTAAAAAAACAAGAACTGGAGCTATAACCCATGCTGTTCCTCCCACTACACAGAAAAAATAAAGTGCAATAATGGCGACCATCAAGGCATGAGTGTTTAATCTAGATTTTGGACCGGCAATTAAACCCAAAAATGAAAGACCCAGCAAGCTAATGAATTGAAAGAATAACTGAAACTCTTCTTGATGCAAAAAAGCATTTAAAAAAAGATAAGCACTCATGGGAATGAAAATATTATCCAATCCATTCCATGAAACAGCCTCTATCAAAGCACCTAAAATCGAAAAAGTAGCAGCAATCAAAAGTAATGCCGGCCATGTTAAAGAAGTCAATCCATATAAGAATAGAATCATCAGTATAAAAGTAATCCCCGAAAAAGCAGCAGTTCCTTCCCAGCTTTTTGTGTTTTTGGCTATTTTAAATATTTTTTTCCCATAATGGGTTCCAACCAAGGCGGCCACAGCATCTGAAAAAGTTAGAACAGCAAGTGGGAGGATATAAAGAACCCTATTATTTTTTGACATTGAAAACAACAACAAAATAGACAATCCAAAAAACAATTCCCCATAAGAAAAACGATGAACAGAATAAATGCTTTTCCCAATGCTTTTTTTAAGTTTTCGAATATTACGAACGAACAATAAAAATAGAATACTTATAGAACAAACCATGAAAACTTCCCAGGTTTGGCTAAAGACCCAGGGAAAAGAAAGAGCCATCAAACCAAAACCCGTGTGCACTATTTTTCTTTGCCACTCTGGTTGCCATTTAAATTTTTTACCCCATGATTTGATCAATAGCAGAAATAAAATCAGCCCTACTGTAATTATGAAGATTTTAAACAAAGATAAGATCATTTAATCTCTTCTATAATAAAATCTCTATAGAATATAGCCTTGTCTTTAGCCTGTAACTGTTTAGCCTGTTCGCTATGTGATTTTATTTTTTCTTCAAGTGAAATTGGGCAACTGCGTGGTACCATCATGTTCCAGTAAACAAATCGTGAGCCTTGTTCACTGATTTCAACTAAGTGACTCAAAGAAGATTTGTAATTTTCTTCAGACATATACTCAAAAATATTACTCAAATTGTATTTGTTGATTTTTATTCCATCTCTTTTACAAATGGCTGCATAAGCATCTGTTGAAAGTAAGTGCCATTCTAAACGATCTAAATTATTTCGAATATTATCAAAATTTTCTTCACGAAGTGCAAAAGGTAGGGCATCACCATGCCTTCCATTGAGTATCCAAAACAAATAAGGATTGTCGGATAGATCTTGTACACACAAACCCTGTTCAATTTTTCTAGAAATATGTTCAGAAAAGCTTTCTGTCACATAATTAAAAAATGCTGGATCGCGCCCCATTTTCCCCATTACAGTTTGAGAAAAAAATAGCCTTACTAATAATCGCCAACGCCAACTGTTCCAAATTTTATCGAAAAACAATTTTCTTTCTTTCATGTTTTTTGGAAAAAACAATTTTTTAATTGTATTTTCAGAATGAATCAAAGGTAAAATCCAATTTTTAAATAAACGAAAATAGCGTTCAAATTTTCCAATACCACCCATACCGTATTTTTCAAAAGTTTTTTTTTGGCTATCCCAGAATAATTGGGCTTGATTGGATAGCAATTGTCTACATTTTTCGTATAAAACCAAGCGTTGGACACTGGTTCTTGATCCTAGCAATTCTAATAATTCAGAATGCTTTAGAACTTTATAAGCAGCCACCCTAAGCTCAAGACAAAACAACTGTGCAGGATTAAGATCTAAGGCAATCACCCGTTTGGGACTTTTTGCCAGCATGGCCAAAGCATTGTCACCTGCTGAAGCAATCGAAAGGCAAATATCATTGGCTTGGATATTTAAGGCATCCAATAAAATATCCGCATCCTCCCAAACTTGGGCATAACGTACAATAGAAAAATCTGCCTTATTTTCAATTTCAGTTTGAATCATTTTTTTCAAAACCTTTTATTTCTTCTTTTATTTTTTTCACAATACCAGTACTGCCATTCATTTCAACCCAATCACCCGTTTTTAACCATTCCATTACTCCACTAATCCCCACAATCGCAGGTATTCCCATTTCCCTAGCCACAATCGCCGAATGAGACAAAAGGCTGCCACGTTCAACAAGGATTCCAGAAGCGTTTGCAAACAAGGTAATCCAACCTGGATCAGTAAAACGTGCGACCATAATCTCATTAGGCTTCAATTCGGCTTCTTTAGGATTGTGAATCACTCTAACCATTGCTTTCACTATACCTTGGCAACACCCCATGCCCTTTATAGAATTTTCAGCATTTTCATTATTTAAGTTACTTGACGCAATTTCGGCCTGATAAGACTGCGTTTTAAATCCATAACCCGCAGGACCATAGGTTTCAAAACGATTGGGTGGCGGAGCCTGATTATTAAATTCTTCATTTTGTTTTTTACGTATTTTTATAAGTCCTGGAAAATCATATATTGTTGCAGAACCTTCAATAAATCCTATTACCTCTTCTACTTCTAAAAAAAATATATCTCGAACATTTTCAATTTGTTTTAAAGCATTCAGGCGCTTACCCATTTCAAGAAATAGATTCCGTACTCTCCCAAAAAGACGAGTCCGCTCAAATCTTAAATTTTCCCTATCACGCACACGAGCCTTTGCCCAGAATATGATCCGAAAAAGAATCCAGCGTTTAACAGGAGAATTTTCTAATAACTTAAATCCAGATATTTTCAAAGATTTACTGTTATTTATTTCTGTTGCATTCTTCGGCCTTCGAGCCATATGGGCAATTGCCTGTAATAATAAAATAGGATCATCATGTAAAGTTAAACTTTCTAATTTGAGTTCTTGTAAACAACGATCACCAAATTTTTTCAAATAATCTTCATACTGTATTTTTAATTCACTATTTTTATGGATAGCGGAAACATCGCCTTTCATAAGATTTTGAATCATGGCTTCATCGTTCATGATCAAATCTGCCATTTTTCGAATACGCATGGCAGGTTCTGCGCTTATAATATCACCCTGACCTATCATTATTTCGTTATGAAAATTAAGTCCTTCATTTCCCACATATTTTTCAAGCAATTT
>JBJSZW010000099.1:0-7788 GCA_046090565.1 Gammaproteobacteria bacterium | reverse complement strand
AGAGAAATTCAATTTAGCACCATCTCTGATGACGGCATTTTAGCATCCTATAGTACCTATGTTTATCAAGATGGAAATGAGAGCCCAACAAAAGTATCAAAAGGTTATGAAAACACCCTACAGGTTTACGGTAGCGATGAGTTGCAAGAAATCTTAAAAGAAAATGGGTTTGTTGTATTGGCTCAAACCGACATAAATGGCGAAGCGTTTTCAAAAGAGGCTTCTGAGCGAATATTAACAGTTGCCAAGAAGGTGTAATGCTATGAATAACCTTACCCACAGAAAAGCAAGAATTGCTGATTTACCTCGTCTTATAGCGCTTCTCTTAGAAGATGAACTAGGGGTTAGCAGAGAATCAAAATCAGCCGTGGTGCACGAAAACTACATCAAAGCATTTTACAAAATCGATAGTGATCCAAATCAATATTTAATGGTTGTAGAAAACGGCGATGAATTTATTGGGACTTGCCACCTCACCATTATGCCATCACTCACTTTCATTGGCAGTACCCGTATGCAAATAGAAGCTGTCACGGTAGCCGAGAAATATAGAGGTCAGAACATTGGCTCTTGGATGTTCGATCAAGCTATTAGTTATGCCAAAGAACATGACGTTTCTATCATCCAGCTCACAACAAACAAAAAACGGCCACAAGCAAAACATTTTTATGAAAAGCTTGGCTTTGAAGCCAGCCATGAAGGCATGAAATTATATTTGGAATAAGATCTATGAAAATTAAATTTGAAAAAGTAACAGGAGCTCATTTAGACACCATCTTTAACTGGCTTGCCGAGCCAAACATTATGGAGTTCTGGGATAACACCCAGGCCCATAAAGATGACATTGTCAATTTTGCTGAAGGGCGAAAAACACCATCGTCTTATGCAAATGGCCAGTACGATTATTTCCTTGCCTCTCTTGAAAATGAAGCTTTTGCAATGCTGATGACCATTCAGGAAACGCATAAGGAAGATATAGGCGAAGAAAAACTCAAAAGACTTTCTAAAACAGGTCATACCTATGGCCTTGATTACATGATCGGCAATTCTAAATTTTTTGGCAAGGGTTACGGATCTCAAACATTATCTGACTTTATCGATTTTTTCAGAGAATCTATCGATCCAAAAGCAGATACTTTTTTGATTGATCCCGATAGTGCCAATCTACGCGCAAAGCATGTTTATATGAAGGCAGGCTTCAAACATGTGTGTGATTTCATGATGGAAGGTGATGTAAGTGGTGCAGGCAAAGTTCATCATTTACTCATCAGAAAATTTGACCCTACGGTTTCGATCATCAAAGCAACGATGGATGATTATCCCTGCATTCAAAATATGGCACGTTTCTACGTTTATGATATATCTCGAGAATGTGGATCAATTTCCTCTGATTGGGCTATTCCAGAAAATGGTCTTTATGAGTGTTTTGATTTTAAACATTACTTTGAAGAGCCATCCAGAAAAGCTTATTTAGTTAAAGTTTATGATGAAATAGCCGGCTTTGTTCTGCTGGATAACGAGGTGAAAGATCCTAGAAATACAATTAATATGGGTGAGTTTTTTATTATCGCTAAATTCCAAGGCGCAGGCATTGCTACTCGTGTTGCCAAAGAGATATGGGGTATGCATCCCGGCAGGTGGGAAGTTTCTGTTATCCCGAGTAATAACTCAGCCTTAAAGTTTTGGGAAAAGTCTATCAGTGAATTTACCTCTGGTACTTTTAATAAGCAAATCAAAGAAGTTACATATGATGAGCATTGCCCGCGAAGAATCATCTTTGAATTTGATACGCAAAATATCATCAATCAAAATACAGTTCCCCAGTTTGTTGTGCGCACGTCACAACTTTCTGATATCGATGCCATGGTTCTACTGTCAAAAGCCAAGAGGTTAGCTTATGAGAAAGCCCAACCACACTTTTGGCGTTATGCTGGAGAAGAAGGCGATAAGGCGCAGGAAAAATGGTTCAAAGAACTGCTAGAGGATAAAAATCATGTGATGTTCACTGCATCCTCCTTCGCTAAAGCTTCGGCGGACAAGGAAAGCGATGCCAAAGAAATCCTTGGATTTGTGATTGGCAAGCTAATAAGTGCTCCAGAAGTTTATAATCCAGGCGGCCTGACCTTGATGATTGATGACTTTTGCGTGCAATCCGAGAACCTTTGGCAATCTGTTGGTACAAGGTTAATTGCAACCGTCAAAGCTGCAGCCACAGATAAAGGCGCCACTCAAATCTTTGTGGTATGTGGGGCTCATGATTATCCGAAACGCAAATTTTTGAGCGAACAAAATCTATCTATTGCATCTGAGTGGGTTGTAGGAGGTATTGTATGATCAAAATCGAACTTCTTAAAAACCATCCCAACACTATACCAGCCCTCACTCACATTTGGCATGAAGTCTTGGGTAAAATCTGGGTTCCTGATGTACCAGTTGAACGTGTTATCACAAGATTTGCAGATCACTTGAAGACCCACGCTTTACCAATCACTTTTATTGCATTAGATGGCGATTTACCGGTTGGCATGTGCTCTTTGCGTGAAAATGATGGTATTCGTCCAGATCTTACTCCTTGGCTCGGTTCACTTGTCGTCGATCCAAAGTATCAAAAGCAATGCATTGGCAAGATGCTGATTGATGTGACTGTTAGACAAGCAAAAGAGCTTGGTTTTGAAAAGATGTACTTGTTTGCTTTTGATCCCACCATACCAGAATACTACGAACGTCTTGGATGGAGAAAAATCGGCATGGATGAATTTAAGTCTCACCCAGTAACAGTGATGGAGGTGGAGTTATGAATGCGTTTCTATTATCTAGTCAACAGGCTGTTGACTAATTGTTTAAATTAATGAAAAGGTTATACGTTATGAGAGTGCTAGCAAAAATAGTGATATTTTCTATTTTTATTTTTACCAATATGTGTTTTGCCTCTGAGTTGCAAACAAATAATCTGGCGGATGTAAAAATCTTATTGGACAAAGAGGCGGATCAAGAAACTTTGGTCATTTTTGATGTTGACGATGTTCTGATCGCTCCTACTGACGAATTTGCGATAACAGACCCCATTAGAAAAAAGCTCTCTAAAGAATTAAAATCAAAATACGATCGAGAAAAACACCAAATATTACTCAGTGATTTCTTCATGAAACGCAAAGTAAGGTTAGTAAACTCCAAGATAATAGATTTATTAACCGATCTTAAAGAACGACATGTACCAGTAACTGCTTTAACAGGATGGTGGACCGGCAGGTTTGGTAACATTTTAGCTATGGAAGAATTAAGATTCAAAGGTTTAAGTGATGTGAATATTTCATTTACTGAGATCTCTCCCTTTAAGAGCGATAATAAATTTCCAGATTTGCAAACAAAAGGAGGCATTCCAATTGTAAAAAACGGTATTATTCTTACGGCGCTTGCAGATAAAGGAGAGACTTTCTTAGCAGCGCTGAATAAAAATAAGTTAAAATTTAAAAAAATTATTTTTATTGATGATGATTTGGATCAAATAGAATCTGTAAAAAAAGCTTGTAATAAGCTTGGGGTAAATTTTATAGGCATTCATTACACTGAAGCGAAGCTAATCCCCTTGCCAAAACTAAATGAAGAAATGGAAAAGTTGCGATTTGAAATATTGGAAAAAGAGCATATCTGGCTTTCTGATCAAGAGCTGGAAAAGCGAAAGCATTAAATATGCGGATTCCAACATTGCAAAAAACAATAATATTCAATATTTTAAATGACTATAATAAATAGGTAGATCAAAATGAAAAAAATTATAAGCTTTATTTTTGCAATTCTAGCAAGTTTCCATAGTACTTGTTTTGCAGAAACTATCCAAACAAATGATACGAAAGTTATCGAAAAAAAACTAGCATCTATTGACCAAGATACTCTTGTTATTTTTGATGTTGACGATGTTTTGATGCATGCGGACGATCAAATACTTAAATCAAAAAATGCAGATGCTTGCAAAGTCTTAGTTAAAAAATTAAAGCAACAGGTAGGAAAGGACAAAATACAGGAAGTAACAAGCATTATACTGCTAACACGTAAAAATAGTCCTGTTGATCCGAAGATGGTCAGCGTGATAGAGGATTTACAAAAACGTAATATCAAAGTTTTGGCTCTAACAAACTGCGCAACAGGAAAATTTGGCTTGATTCCTAATACTGAAGATTGGCGCATAGCTGAACTACATAAACATGGTTATTATTTTGATAAATCCTGGAAAAATCTTAAGGACATCAACTTAAAACCATTAATGAAAGTTACAAACGATGCAAATCCTATTTATAAATCAGGAATAGTATTTGTTGACCAGACAGGCGAAAAAGGACCTGTGCTAGATGCCTTTCTTACATATTCAGCAAACAAACCCAAGAAGATTCTTTTTATAGATGATAAATCTAAAAACCTTGTGTCTGTAGAAGAATTTGCAAAACAACATAATATTGAATTTATAGGTATTGAATATACCAAAACTCTGGAAGGAGATAGTGTTTTGAATAATAATATAGCAGAGCTACAGTTCGAAATTTTGGAAAAAGAAAGAAAATGGCTTTCTGATTCTGAGGCAGATGCTTTGCTTACTAATTCCGCCAAAGTGAAATGAGTCTATCGTTTATGAGTGCAGAAAATAAAATCATCATAAAATCTGTAACTCTTGATGATGCAAGACTGCCTTCAGTTATTCATGGCGCAATTGGAAATCCTTCGCCAGAAAAAGTTCTAGAGGTGATTGAAAGTTATAAGAATTCAGATCATTCAATCATAGGCGCCTTTATAAGTGATATTCTTGTGGGAATTTTAGGCCTCTGTAAAACAAGTAAAATTATTACCATGCGCCACATCAGCGTACCTTTGCAATACCAAAAACAAGGGATTGGAACATTGCTTTTAGAAGAGGTAAAGAAACAGTATGAAGGCTGCAAGATTATGGCTGAAACAGATGAAGAATCAGTAGATTTTTATGCTAAATCAGGCTTTACCTGTCATGAGTTTAAAGGGCCATATGGGAATTTAAGATATGAGTGTGAGTTTAATCTATGAGGTTTAATGACAATATAATTAAAAGGATTGTATGAAAACTCACATCTCTTTAATCGTCTGGATCGGGACGCTGATCGCGATAGGAGGAGTCATTGGCTCTTTTACCAAGCCAGAGATTAGCGCCTGGTATAGCACCTTACATCGTTCCACCCTGACACCGCCAAATTATGTATTTCCAATAGCTTGGACTATTTTATACGGCATTATTGGCGCTTGTGGCTGGCTCATTTGGGGCGCATCTGTATTTCCTAAGTTAAGTATTATCAAAACCTTATACGTGGCTCAGCTCATCTTAAACTGGAGCTGGACTCCTTTGTTTTTCCATTACCACTTAACGGGACTTTCCCTCGTAGTTTTGGTGGTTATGGATATTCTGGTCTGCGCACTCATTTGTATAGCTTACCGAAGGATGAGAGCCGTATCGCTGCTGCTGATTCCTTATCTGTCATGGATCCTGTTCGCAACTTACTTAAACTTTTACATATGGCAGTATAACTGATACGTCTATGAGTTTTCAAAGTCAAACATATCAATATATTTCCTGTTAAATTTATAGGCCTTCGCGTGAATATTACTCCATGTATTTCTTTTGACAGTAAATCCAATAACGGCCAAGCTTCTGTTTAGTCTTAATAAAGGAATAACTGCGTTATAATTAGGCACTGCTCTGACGCTACGATACCCGTCTAGAAAAATATTTTTGTAGCCATTAAAGTCCCCCCATTCACCGTGTTCAATAGAACAGAAATCATCTTCTGCAAAACCTGATCTAGCCGATGACCAATCAATAATTCCACGTAAAGTATTTTGATGGATAATTATATTACCTGGTCTAAAATCTCTATGAATAATGCATGGACCATCAACTTGTTCTAAAAGCTTTAAAGAGTCATTAAAATAATTCAAGCTTTTTAAGATGGTGTCTTTCGGTAGATGACCTTTGCATTCATCTATACCTTCTTCAAATTTGGCCTTAAAATGCAAAATAGGGTCTGGACTTAACTCTAAGTTTCTATTCAAATATCCAAAACCATTTGTTTTATTTTCGTGGATTATTGCCAAAGATTTTCCTATTTCAAAGGCTATTTCTTTTGTTATGGTATGAGGTGTTAGCAAATCTCCAGGTAAATACTCCATTAGAACTGCACCAAAATTTTCCGTTTCTGGTGGTACAGTGCTGATAATTTTAGGCACTAAAATTTGCTTAGAAAAATAACCCAGAAAATAAACTTCATTTGCATAATCAAATGGAGATTCGCATACTTTTAAAATACAAGGGCTACCATTCTGCTCTAAAACCTTATAAACGGTCGCAACCATTCCCTCATCATGATCTATTTTTATAAATAAGGCATCTTTATTCAAACTCAAAAGCTCTTGATATTTTTGCGTGTTAATTACTGGCATGGAAAACCTCATCAAAAACCTTTGTTAGTTGCTCAAAATAGCTCGTATCGCAATCATCCTCTATTGCCCACACCCAAGCAAGCACCGCTTGCACAAAGCACCAATCAAGGATTCGCTGCGATGGTAATTCAAGGAGCTCAGAAAACCGAGTGATACGACCTTGAATAATATTTGGCGCATCAGCGTGAGTTAGTAATTCTGGCATAGGATTTCTGATAAAAGCAGCCACTTCATAGGCTGGTTCGCCAATCACACCTTTTGGATCGATCACCAGCCAATCATTGACATTTTGCAAAATATTATCATGATGTAAATCGCCATGAAGCAAAACATCTGGGTCAGCCGTTTTTAAAAGCTGATCACGAATTTCTCTGGCTTTTTGTAGCGTGTGCACTGGAATTTCTAGGTCGCCATCTAATGCTTCAAGCCAATCTTTGATATGTGGAAATGCATGGGTGCTTGGTATCGGTGCTTTGTGCAATCGTTTGATAACACCACAGGCAATTTCAATGGATTCATGCTCTTTATCCGGAAAGTAACTTTTGAGAGATATGCCGAGCATGGCTCTCTCCAGAAGCAACATGCCATTATCTTCAGCAAGCACCTTCACTACGCCATATCCTGCAAAGCATTTGAGGGCGAATGCTTCTCGAGCTAAACCTTCACTATCAATCCCAAGTTTTAGAATCATAGGATTATCGCCCTGAAAGCCTGATAGAACATAGTTGTAGGTAAGATTAGTGACCTCCTGTAAATCACGCAGTCCATGCTTTGAAGATATTGCCGTAACAAGCTGAGGCAGTTCATTTAGCCACACTTTGCCTTGTTCGCCGTAAATGCTGATGATATTGGAATGGAGCATAATCACTTCCCGAATAAATATTTTAGGCCTTTTGTGAGCGCAATTGGTACCATGCTTACATGATTTTCATCCTCTATAATCTCTAGCTTGGATTTGAAACTCTTATCTTTAGGCAATGAGTCATAAAAGATTTTTAAATCATCTACCATACTGCCTCGTGCATCGTGTTCCTGTGATCCGGCAGCAAAATAAGCGGTGATGGTATTTGAATGCTGTAGCTTACTTGATTGCTTTAATATTTGGCCTTTTTCAACCCACAACGAAGGCGAGAGTATGATGTATTTTTCAAAAATATCAGGATGCTCAAGCATCATCCAAGTAGTAAATAATCCGGCTTGAGAATGGCCTGCTAATGCTCTTTCATTTGAGGTTCTATATGTTTGATTGATATAAGGAATTAACTCTTTTTCTATAAAATCTTTAAAATTTGAACTTCCCCCTGTGAGTTGGCTAAGCCCCTGATATTCATG
>JBJSZW010000098.1:0-4401 GCA_046090565.1 Gammaproteobacteria bacterium | reverse complement strand
CAGGATATCTCGGAATTCTTATTTCAGCACCTGATGGAAGGCCTAAATTTAAATCTAGCCTCAGACAGGGCCAGTTTAGCGATGAAGGTTCGAGCGAAACTGAACGCTTTACCGCATGGGACTTTTAAGCGTCTGATGTTTAATCGCCTGAATCAATTGATAGGCCTCCAAACGCAACCGAAGTATTCCAAAAAATATGAAAAATATGAAAAATATGGATCAAAGCCGCCATTTTTTCCTGAACCGACGGTTGATTTAAAAACCCAAAGCTTAGGTGCTAAAGCTTTACAGCTTCTAACGCGTTATCACAGCAATTGGCCTTTGGATCACTTGAATACAGAGGCTTGGCGAGAAGATTCGCGTTTAGAGTATCGGCTCTTGATAAAAATCATAAATTGTTTAAAAAGCGATCAAAAAATGATTGAAAAAGCCGGTTGGTCGGGTCTTCATGCTGAGCTTAGTGCCGATGAGCTCAAACTATGGCAGGATTTGTATTATACTGATAGCTTATTTAAAAGAATGGGTCCTCAAGAATGCAAGCAAGAATGGCAGGCATTAGGGTTGGCCTTAGGGAAGGAGGCACGTATGCGAAGTGTTCAAAAGTTGCTTTTAAAACAGAAAAGCAGTAACCTGTCTAACGAAGAAAAACAAGAGTTATTGGGTCTTTTGGCTTCAGGCAATTGATAATATTTCATATTCATAACTTTTTATTTAATTATTTTTAAAGAGCACCATCCATTATGAGTAGTTACAAAGATAAAGATATCGTGTTGTCGCCGCAAATGGAAATCCTTTTGGCGCGTGGGCGTGAGAAGGGTTACTTAACCTATGCGAAGGTTAATGAGTATTTATCAGAGGAAGTGACGGATCCTGAACAAATCGAAGATTTGATTCAAACGCTTGAGTATATGGGCGTTTCCGTTTACGAAGAAGCACCCACTGATGAATTAACGCCCCTATTGCCTGAAGGTGCTGATCAAGACAGTACTTCCGATAGCGGTGAAGATCCCAGTGCTCTTAATCTAGAAGGTGAGCCCAGTAAGGCTTCTGATCATGTGCGTAGCTATATGCGCGCCATGGGTGCAATAGACTTGTTGACCAGGCAGGGTGAGGTCGTTATTGCCAAAAAGATAGAAGAAGGCATTCAAGAGGTGCTTTTGTCTCTGGCTCATTATCCCAGGGCTTTAAAAATTATTCTCCAAGAGTTCGCAAGAGCCGAACAGGGAGAAATTAAAGTTAGCGAGGTATTTCATGGCTTTTTAGATGAGGCTCAATGGCAAGAAGCCATACAAGGCAGTTCGGGTGTTGAAGATGTGATTTTAACAGAGGCCTTGGTGGCCGACGAAATCGTAGAAGAATTGGTGGCAGAACCAGAGGCAGAAGTGACAGAAGGATCGGTTCCTATCCCGAGTGAGAACGAAGACGAAGATACCGCTGAATCTGGGGAAGCAGCCGAGACGGTTTTTGATACGGGGCCCGATTTAGAAGAATCCAGACGCCATATCGCTGAATTGGCAGCCTGTATTTTATCTGCTGAAGAATTAGAACTCAAAGAAGGTCGAGCCAGTCAACAAACGCAAACCGCTTATACACGCTTGGCAGAATGTGTTTTGCGCTTTAAACTCACGCCTAAGCTTTTAGATACCATCATTGGTTACATGCGTGAAATGCATGCAAAATTCAGAGAACAAGAACGCCGGATCATGGATTTTTGTGTTTACAATTCTAAGATGCCAAGACAGGTTTTTATTACGTCTTTTTTAGACAATGAATTGGATAAATCTTGGGTCCTAAGGCATCGCGAGAGCCAAAAGTCTTATTCTGCAAATTTAGAAAATTATATTCATGAAATCCACAAAGCTCAGGATAAAATGCAGGAAATGGCTTTTAGTTATGGCCTGAGCATTAAAGAAATCAAAGAACTAAACAAACGCATGTCGATTGGCGAAGCCAAAGCCAGGCGTGCCAAACGTGAAATGATTGAAGCCAATTTAAGATTGGTTATTTCCATCGCTAAGAAGTACACCAATAGGGGTCTGCAATTTTTAGATTTGATTCAGGAAGGCAATATTGGCCTAATGAAGGCCGTGGATAAATTTGAATACCGCCGAGGTTATAAATTTTCCACCTACGCAACTTGGTGGATCAGACAGGCGATTACCCGAGCCATTGCCGATCAGGCCAGAACGATTCGAATTCCCGTTCATATGATCGAGACCATTAATAAACTTAATCGAATTTCTAGACAAGTCATCCAAGAAACTGGGCGAGAACCCAGCCCTGAGGAATTGGGTAGAAAAATGGGCTTACCTGAAGACAAGGTTCGGAAAGTCATGAAAATTGCTAAAGAACCTATTTCAATGGAAACCCCCATAGGTGATGATGAAGATTCACATTTAGGGGATTTCATAGAAGATAACTCTGCTGTGTCGCCCGTTGAATTTGCCATGACAGAAGGGATGCGAGAGGCCATTAAAAAGGTATTATCGAATCTAACACCTCGAGAAGCTAAGGTTTTACGTATGCGTTTTGGTATTGATATGAATACGGATCATACCCTGGAAGAGGTAGGTAAACAATTTGATGTCACCCGAGAAAGAATTCGCCAAATCGAAGCCAAAGCCCTACGAAAACTTCGCCAATTGATGCGTTCGCAACAATTAAAAAGTTTCCTAGAAGAAGATCAAGGTGGTTCTGAAGACAGCAGCATTGGTAACTTCTAAATACCCAAAGTACAATTTTTAACAAGACAAGCTGCCTTCATGGCCCTTTCCATGCCCCCTAGATGTTTTGGGTAGGTGAAGTGCGGCCTTGAAGGCAGCAATAAAAGATTCGAGTTGGTTTTCAAATTGGCTATCACATCGGTTGTAGCGGATATCTAATTCTTGAACAAAGGGATTTTGTTTAAGAAAAATAAGTAAATATTCTGCTCCTAGATTAGTGATGTCATTGTCTGCCAGAGCAAGCTTTTTTAATTTTATTTTAGAATCCAAGCCAGATTCTAGTAGTATTTGTAAGCCTGAATCTGAAATTTTATTGTAATTTAAATGAATTGATTCCAGATCAGATAAATTTCAGTTTTTTACAAAGTTTTAAGTAAGGCTGTAATGCTTTGAAACCTTCTTTAGAAAGGGCGTTATTGCTTAAATCCAAATGGTTTAGGCTTGAAAATTTCGATAAAACCTTACCAAATTGATCCATAAATTTTTGGCCAATTAGATTATTGATTAAGTCTAGTTCTTCTATGTATTCATGGTTTTTATGCATCATTAGTTTGTGCAATAAAACAAAGCCAGAAAGTTCTTTTTCATTTAAATCTATTTTTGTTGTCTTTTTTTTTGGACTGAATATTAAAGATATTAAGAAAATTTTCAGCAGGATAGCTCATCACAAAAACTCCTTAGGCAAAAAAACCTTTACATAGGTTTTATTTCAAGAAGTTCCTGATAAAATATAGGCTTAATTAATCGTTATTTGCACGCAAAATTCTGTTCCAAATAGCTTGCCATGGGGCATCTGTTGGAGGAGATTCTAGTAAAATTAGATCAGGATTCTTGGCATCTGCAGCCCTGAGTTGTTTGTAGAGATTTTTGGCATAGAGTTTAGGAGAATGGGGCATTGTTTGGAGTATAATGTTATTTTGTGCAGAAGAAAAATTAGGATTTAAGCTTAAAATACAAATTTTATTTAATAATTGGCTGCTATTTAAATTTAAAAAATGCTGAATCTCTATTTCAGATAAAATTTTCAAAGGCCTTTCGGGGGCATAGTGTTTTTTGCATTTGCCTGGGGCTTTTAAGGTGGTATTGTCTTCGTTTAAAATTTTAAGCTGGCTTGCCTCATAAAGCATTTCAGCACTTAGCATGCCAGGTCTTAAGATTTGAATATAATTTTCGTTTACATAAACAATGGTAGATTCAATGCCTATCTCACAGTCGCCGCCATCTAAGATCAAATCAATTTCAGCATGGGGGAATTCAGCATGAACTGCCTGTGCAGAAGTAGGGCTGATGCAGCCATAGCGATTGGCCGAAGGCCCTACCAGGGCTTTGCCATAGTTTTTGAGTAAGGCCAAAGCCAGGGGATGCTCAGGCATGCGCAGGGCAATATTGGGTTCTTTGGCACTGATCCAATCCGGCACCCAGTTTTGTTTGGGTAACACCAAGGTAAGGGGGCCTGGCCAAAATTTTTCCATTAAAACCCAGGCTGCTTTGGGAATAGATTGGGCCCAATCTTTCACCCAGTTTTTATCCCCCAGATGAACAATCAAGGGGTGATCCAAGGGGCGGCCCTTGGTTGCAAAGACTTTCAGAACGGCACTTTGCTGGCTGGCATCGGCACCTAGGCCGTAAACCGTTTCCGTTGGAAAAGCCACAAGGCCGCCTTGGGTAACATGTTGCC